>CAZAMY010000232.1:0-4800 GCA_964485995.1 uncultured Sediminispirochaeta sp. | reverse complement strand
TAGAAGCGTGAGCACCGACTGGGGGACATTTTTGGCAGTCTGCCCGATGTTCAGAAGCTCCTTATAGGCTTCGATGTTGAAATTCTCCGGGATGAGCGCAGGACTGCCCCATTCACTGGGGTATTTGAGTGAAATCGACAGCATCTGGATGAAGGGGAAAATGCTGAATGCGACTATGGCGATTACTAATACAAAAAAACCGATTTTTCTGGGAAGGCTACGTCTGGTTACCATTTGAGTACCCTCTTGATGTAGAAGAGAATAAAGCCTATCAGCAGGAGGAACTGGATTAAGGCCAGGGAAGCCCCTTGTCCCAATTCCATCGTACCGACGAAGGCTTTGAAATAGGTGTATACCGAGAGCACCCGCACGTTTTCAGTGAGCAGATACACCTCTTCGAACTTGTTGAAGTTCCAGATCATCCGCAGCAGGACTATCGCTCCCATTACAAAATAGACCTCCGGCAGAGTGATAAAGCGAAATTTCTGCCAGCTGGAAGCCCCGTCCATCTCGGCCGCTTCATACAGGTTTAGGTCGATTGCCTGCAGGCGTGAGAGAATCATAAGATACGAAAATGGAAAGTTTTTCCAGATACTGAACATTATTGCCACCCAGACAGCAGTATCCGGAGAGCCGATGAGGTTGAAGCGGGAGGAGAACAGGCCGAGCTTTTCATAGGTGATGTCCATGAAAATCCCGTTGACCGGGTCGAATATGAACTGCCAGGCAAATACTACTGAAATAACCGGAGCTATATAGGGAAACAGAATCAGACTGCGTACCAGTCCGCGAAGCGGAAACTCCTGGTTCATCACAAGCGCCACGAACAAGCCCATCAACGTCGTACCCAGCGTGGTAAAAACTACATACACGACAGTCGTTACGAGTGCATTCCAGAAGCCGGGGTCTAGAACTACGTTTTTGTGATTTTCCAGTCCGATATAGGTATTCTCGGCCAGGGGTTGGACATCAAAAAAGCTGAGATAGACGTTGTAAATAATCGGGTAGAGAATAAGCGCCAGTATGATTACCACGGCGGGAAGTACCATTGACCAGCCTAACAGTATTTCGCGCCGTCGTAAGTCGAGTCCCTCACTCGGGATAAGCTGCATAAGTTTCATCGGTTTTCGCCCGTGCCCTTTCTTATGAAATTGTGAGAGGCCGGCCCCGCTCCAAGCCTCAGTTTTTTTACACCGGGGCCGCCTCCCATTTAAAGTAAGATCAAGCTACATCAGCTTCTTCATTTCGGCTTCTGCCCATTCCATCGCTTTATCTACACTCATGCCCTCCTGGGTGATTTTGTAGATCATTTGCGGGATGATCTGTTTTGAATAGATAGTACTGGCGGCAGCCATCCGGTTTCCATCCACGATGCTGAAGGTCTCAATGCTGTCGAGGCCCTGAATAATCTCGGCCATCTTCTCTGCGCCGTAGTGCTTGAAGATGCCTTTCGGATCGTTCTGGAAGCGGGCGTTGGTGGCAATCTCTTTCAATACCGGGTTCATACCGCCGGGAGCCATGTGCAGCCAGGTGATATAAGCGTTCGGAGTGAAAAGATAGCGGATGAACTTTTGAGCTGCGGCTATTTTAGCGGCATCGCCGTGGTCCGGAATACCGAAGCTGACAATGGTTCCGTAGCCGGCATCCTGGGTCTTGCTGATTGTCGGAGCGAGGCGGGTGTTTTGTACCAGTTCCGGATCGAAACTTCTGCCTTCCAGATCTGCAAAGTTTTCACTGGTCAGTGAGTTTTCGGCATTTTCTTCGATGGCCAGGTCGTCCATGATGTAGGTTGAGTAGAAGAACATTGCCATTTTGCCCTGCAGATAGTAGTCGCGGGCGCGCCAGGTTTGCGGTCCGGGAGGGGTGTACTGGGCCAATTGGGCATAATACTCGATTGCTTCCTGCATTTCCGGGGAATCGAAGATCAGGTTGCCGTCGGCATCGAAGAGTTCGGCACCGTTGGCCATTGCAATTTGGGTAAAGCACTGCTCGGCATAGGCTTCGGCTTTGGTGCCGACCAGAATGCCGTACTGGTTTTTATCCGGTTGATAGAAGTATTCGGCAGCCTTACGGATGTCTTCCCAGGTTGCCGGCGGATTCAGACCGGCTTCTTCGAACCAGTCGGCCCGGTACCAGATGCCCTGCACCCACCCGTGGTAGGGAACTCCGTAATAGCTGCCCTTGGCGGCGGTTTCATTCAGACGCAGGGTACCGGCATAGAACTTGCTTTTCCCGATTTCATCAATAACTTTGGTGATCGCCTGCGGATCGAGCAGACCTTCGGTGCCGAATGCAACTGCATTTTCAGCGGCGCATTCAATCATGCCAGGCAGAGTTCCAGCCGCTGCGGCGGTGTTTAGCTGGGTTGCCATTTCGTTTTCATCGACTGCTACAAGGTTAACCGAAATGTTCGGGTTGAGCGCTTCGAAGGTGTCGATCAAAACCTGAATAGTCGCCATGCGGTCGGATTGGGTCTGGGTCGACCAGAAGTCGATTGTAACCGGACCCTCCATCTGTTCGGCTGCCGGCTCTTCAGCCGCAGCTTCGCCTTGTGCCTCGCTCTGGCCTCCGGCCCATACAAACGCTGTGAGAAGAAGCAGAAAAGTGAATAGTACTATGCACTTTTTCATAGCATCTTTTCCTCCTTTTTATCTTTTTTACCTGTAGAATGGTATCCGCAGTACGGCCGGCGGACAATAGTACTGTAGTACCGATTTGGTACCGCTTAGTACTCCGAAGGTGAGCAGCCCGCTTCTACTTTAAACCTCCGTTCGAAACTGGCGTAATCGGTATAGCCGACCGAATGCGCCACCTGCCGAATAGAAAACCGTCCTTGCGAAAGGAGGCGTTTGGCGGCATCCATGCGCTGTTCGATTAGATAGCGCTGCAAGGTCCTGTTCTCGGTACGGCGGAATATTCGTGAGGCGTATGAGCGGTCCACTCCGATATAGTCAATGACATGCTGTACGCTTATCGGTTTCTGGTAGTTGGTCTGGATGAAACGTTTCATGGCTTCCACATAGAAATATGGCTGAGGATGGAGGGGAGCAGAAGATTCGTACACCTCTGAATCGGCAGCGGAACGGGAACCCTTGTCGGCTTGACTGTGAAGTTCATCCAACAGTTCACCGAAAAACTGCAGCAGCAGGCCGTCGGAGACCAGTTCGAAACCGCGGGCGCGTTTAGCCTGTATCAGAATGATGTCGGCCAGTAAATCTGCAATCCGCTGCGAGAAAGAGCTGAAATAGATGCTCTTGCTCTCTGAAAAACCGCAGCGCCGTACGATTTCATCTGTGCGCTCGCCCTGAAATCCGATCCAGGCAAAGTGCCATGGATCATTTGCATCGGATGCGTAGCTCATTGGCTGTTCCGGAAAATAACAGAAAAGATCTCCCGCGCTCAGCTTCCGGGAAGTATCGGCGGTGTATACCCAACCGCTGCCGCTCAGCACATAATGCAGCAGGTAATGCGAGCGTATGCCGCTGCAGAGTTTTTTCGGGGGGCACTGTTCATGTCCCGTGTACAGCAGGTTGATATCTGCAGCGGGGGCAATTGTATTGAAGTATTCCACCCCGTTTTTCATGTTCATATCCTATCATGCGAGTCCACATTTTGCTATATACACCCGGTATTGAGCAACATATGCTGAGTCCATGAGAATTACAATTTTAGGAGCAGGCAGTACTATTTTTGCAAAGAATGTGCTCGGTGATGCAATGCTGACCCCGTCTCTGCAGGCGGCGGAGATCCATCTGTATGACATCGATGGGCAGCGGCTGCGGGATTCGCAGCGGATGCTGCAGAATCTCAATCGAAATCTGAACGCCGGGCGGGCAGTTATTCGGTCTTTTCACGGAGAAGCAGAAAGAGAGTCAGCCCTGCGGGGGGCTGATTTTGTGATCAATGCTATCCAGGTGGGCGGCTACGACCCGGCCACAAAAATCGATTTCGAGGTACCGGCGCGCTACGGACTGCGCCAAACTATCGGTGATACTCTTGGAATCGGGGGCATCTTCCGCGGCCTAAGAACTCTGCAGGTGATGTTTCCGATAGTCCGCGAAATGGAGGTGGTATGTCCCGATGCGCTGTTGCTCAACTATGCCAACCCTATGTCGATTGTAACTGGGGCACTTTTGAAGGTATCTGGTGTGGCGACGGTGGGCTTGTGTCATTCAGTGCAGGTCTGTGTGCCGCGCCTACTCAGCTATGTCGGTCTTGAACTGCCGGCTGCGGGAGTGCAGTGGCACATCGCAGGTATTAATCACATGGCTTGGCTGCTGAGGATCAGCCACGATGGAGAGGACTTGTACCCGGAGATCAAGCGACGGGCTGAAAAGCTGAAGGGGCATCCGGACAGCCTGCGCTTCGAGCTGATGCGGCGCTTTGGATATTATCTAACCGAATCATCCGAACACAATGCCGAATACACACCCTATTGGATTAAAGCGGCCTATCCCCAGCTCATAGAGGACTACCAGATTCCCCTGGATGAGTACCCGCAACGCTGCCGGCAGCAGCTTGAGGAGTGGAATCAGCGCCGGGATGCCCTGGTACATAACGGTGATATAACTCATACACGCTCTTATGAGTATGCAGCCGGGATTATGGATTCGGTGGTGAGCGGTGTTCCCCGGAGGGTGCATGCCAATGTGGCCAACCGAGGCTTCGTTCCGAACCTTTCATCCGAAGCGGTGGTCGAAGTGCCCTGTCTGGTGGACCGCAACGGGGTACAGGGGGTCTACTCGGGACCGCTGCCGACCCAGTGTGCTGCCTTAAACAACGGGGCGGTAAATGTGCAGT
>CAZAMY010000231.1:0-4802 GCA_964485995.1 uncultured Sediminispirochaeta sp. | reverse complement strand
ATCCGGGATCAGGATGATTCTGGTTCCGGGTACCCGCGAAAAGGTTGTGCGTACACTCGAAGAGTACAAAGTACCTCAGCACTCACACCATGGATTGAGAATTACCGATGAAGCTGCGCTTCCGTTTGTCGAAATGGTTGCCTTCAATATCGCCAACAAGCTCATGTCGGCCTTAGCCGGAGAAGGAGTACGTTCGGTCATCGGCAACTGGGTGCGGGCCAAGGGAAGGGGAATCATTGACGGTGTTGACTATAAGTACACCGGAGTTGTGGAACGTATAGACACTCAAGCCCTGAATACCATCTTGGATCAGGATGTGATCCCGATTTTTCCGCCAATAGGCTGGAATGCAAACGGAAAAACCTACAATGTTGCCGCCGACGAGTTGTCGGTTTCTATAAGCTCTCAGCTCACTGCGGAAAAACTTTTTTTTGTAGGGGAGGGGCGAGCTGTAAAGACCGAGAACTTGAGCTTACCGGAAGCCCTGGGGATAGAGGCGGGACAGCGTATCAGCCGCCTTACTGTTCAAGAGGCACGCGAACTGGTGAAACTCAATCCAGACGGCAATCAGATGATCCGCAAGGTCGATCTGGGCCGCAAAGCCTGTGAAACCGGGGTAGAGCGGGTTCATCTGGTCGACGGCCTACAGGAAGGCGTCATTCTGCAGGAGATCTTCTCCAATATGGGCATCGGCACGATGATTCACACCAGTATTTTCGAGTCGATCAGACCAATGGAGCGAAACGACGTGTCTGAAGTGCTGCGGGTAATGGAGCCCTACATCACCCAGGGCATACTGGTCCCCCGGGACACCCGCAGCCTGGAGGATCAATACCAGGACTACGTAGTCTACGATATGGACGGCCGGGTCCATGGATGTGCGGCCATGCATTTGTATTCGGATAATCAGGGTGAAATTGCCGGAATTGCGGTGGATAGCGGATTTGCTGGTCTCGGGATAGGCAAACGGCTGGTACTCTACCTTGTAGAGAAGGCCAGAGAGCGGGGATTAAAGAGAATTTTTGCACTTACTACTCAAACCGCAGACTGGTTCGAAAAGCTGGGGTTTCGGCAGGGTGAGCTAAAAGAAATTGCCCGGAAAAAGCGGCATTATTACAATACTTCGCGCAAGTCAAAAATATATGTGTACGATCTCTAGCATCAGGATGGGAAATGCACATACTACAAAATAAAGAATATCCTTTCGACTGAGTGTAAAACTGCTATGAAGAGCCGTTTCTTCAAAGTTGCGCGACTCCAGCGCCAGCGCCAGCTCCTCCATCTGCAGCAGCAGCTTCTCCATCAGCGGGTTCATGAGACTTTTCAGCTTTACAATTGGATTTCGCTGCAGTTCTATGCCGCGCGCTTTACGGGCTTCTCTAATTTCATGGACCCCGTCCAGCAGGAGGGGAATGATAACCAGGCTCAATGCGGCATGGGCGGCTATCCGGCCGGCGGGCACCCCCGGTACGGGTTTCAGAAGCCAATATATAACCGCGTGCAGCTCGGTCGGGTCGGTTACTGCGGTGAACAGTATTCCCAGCCAGACTATCAGGAGAAACCTCCAGGCGGCGGCACTAGCTGAGTACAAGGCAGCTTGGCGGCCAGCCTGCACCTCTGTGAAGAAGTTAGAGATGCCAATTACCAGTGCCAGTACTGCGAAGACCTTGAGTTCACGGCGAAAAGTGGCTGGCCGTAATCCGCTGTAGATCGAAGCCAAGAGCAGCAGAATGGTGATTGTTCCCCAGTGCAGCCACTCTCCGGAAAACAGCGCCGCGATATAGCCTATCATCAGAAGGAGCTTGAAACGCGGATCCAAGCGGTGAAGGGGTGAATGGCCAGGTTGGTAGTGGAGAACTGCTATTTCAGCCATGTCAATTCACTAATATCCTCACCGGCAATCCGCGGAGGGCGGATGCCGAAACGGTGTACCTCCGGCAGCAGTCTATCCGGCGAGTCGTCCAGCGCAATGCGGCCATTGTCGAATACGACCATCCGGTCGGCGTGGGCAGCGGCTTTCTCTATATCGTGCGTAATTAGCATCACCGTATGCCCGCTGCGGTGCAGCTCCACCACGTGCTGCAGCACCGACTGCACCCCGGGAAAATCGAGATTCGAGAACGGCTCATCGAACACTACTACCTCCGGTTCCATAGCCAGTACCGAGGCTATAGCCAGCCGCCGTTTTTCGCCGCCGGAGAGTTGATGCGGGCGATGATCGGCAAGTTTCTCGAGATCGAGGGTTTGCAACGCGCTGCTTACCCGTCGTTCTACCTCCGCGGAGGAGAGACGAAGGTTCTGCGGGCCGAATGCTATATCCTGACGCACCGTTTGGCCGACAATCTGACTATCGGCATCTTGAAACACCAGACCGACTGTTTGCCGGGCGTACTGTGGATTTGCATTTGTAGGCTGTCCATTGATTTTGACACTGCCCTTGGTCGGCAGATAGAGCGCATTCAAATGCCGGGAGAAGACGGTCTTCCCGGAGCCGTTGCGTCCGGCGCACAGAATGAACTGGCCTTTCTCTATGCGTAGATCTATACCTTTGAGGGCAGCGGTACCGTCTCGAAACGAATGCCTCAAATCCGAGACTTCAATAATCGGCAGTGAATCGGAGTTCACACCTACTGCTCCGCATGCAAAAACTCGTCAAGCCTGGCTGCGAACCCCCGGCCGATCAACAATGCCACTACTACCTTCAGCAGGTCGCCGGGAAGAAAGGGCAACAGCCCTGCGGTGACAGCTGCACTCCAGCCCATTTGGGTCGAGAACTTGAGCCAGGGAACTCCAAGCAGATAAATACAGGCAGTTCCGGCCAAAAGCGCTGCAATGGTTCTTATGATGCGCGGACTCAGAGCACGGTTTTTAGGTCTGGCGATCAGGCCAGTTACCACTACTGCCGGCAAATATGACAGGAGATAGCCGCCGGTCGGGCCGAAGAAGTGGGCGATGCCGCCGGTACCGCCAGCAAAGACAGGCAGCCCGAGTGCACCTAAAAATAGGTAAACGAATACGCTGGAGAGTGCGATTTTACTGCCAAGCAGCAGTGCGCTCAGTAGGACAAAAAAATTTTGAAGTACGACCGGTACCGGACCGATCGGGATAGAGATATATGCACCGATTGCTATCAGAGCCGTAAACCCGGCGGCAGCGACGGTTGCACGGATGTTGTAAGTCATGAAAGCTCCTGTACTAGTTGTATCATTTCATCAATATCGAAGGGCTTGGAGAGAACTCGGTCGACATTGAACTGTTGTGCTAGGCCTTGAATAGCATCGGCTTTCGTTTCGATTTTTCCAGAAATCGCCACTATTTTGATATTGCGGTTGGAGTCGCGAATTTCCATCAAGGTTTCGATACCGCCCTTTTGCGGCATAACCAGGTCTATTATAGCTACATCGATGGGGTTTGCTTTTACGTACTCAATTGCTTCAATACCGTTGTCGAAATCTACAACTTCATGCCCATGCGGGCTGAGGGCTGTTTTAATCAGTTCACGGATATATACTTCGTCATCTACTACAAGAATATTGGCCATTGTGTGCTCCAGAGTTTTAGCTGTTAGTCTCTATGTAATCCAGTATATCACACACTTTTTCGGTTACACAAAATGAATCCCGCCAGTCGGCAGAAACAAAGGTTTCATGCGAAAGGAAGTTAAAAAAAGCAAACATCTGATTATAGAAACCGGCCGTATTCAGCAAAGCGATCGGTCGTGGATCATTATCGCGGAACTTCGCAGCCGCAACTTCAAAGAACTCCTCCATTGTGCCCCATCCCCCGGGTAGAATTACGAAAGCGTCGGCCCGTTTCATCATTAGCTCTTTGCGTTCATGAATGGTTTCGGTAATAATAAGTTCATCGACTTTGTCGAACCGCTGTTCTTTCGCCCGCAGGTATTCGGGGATTACACCGGTCACTTTGCCCCCTGACTGCAGTGCGGATTGAGCCACCTCGCGCATTAGGCCGACATTCCCGCCGCCGAATATCAAGTGATGATTACGGGTGGCAATCTGTTGACCCAACTCTTCGGCCGCGATTTTGTATATAAAGGGGGTTGAATCACTGGAAGAGCAAAAAACACAAATATTCATAAAATCTCCCTTATTTGGGTATTGAAACCAATAGTAGCATACTTGATGGTTTAAATAAAGAACAGGCAGAGAGAACTATCTCAACAGTCCAGTGCGGAGCGCCGTGCGCCGTGCGCAGTAAAATGGCTTGTCAAAAGCTGGTGAACCGGGATAGACTGTTATTTTGGCCCTCATTGTAGGTGCAAACGGAGTGGAGGTGCGCTATGAGCAAGCTTTTTAAACAGACAACTTACTTAGTGGCGGATATCGATACCTTTCTCGATAATATTTCAAAAGCAGGCATCTTGTTCGGTTTGGCATTGCGAGAGTATCTGGAAGATGAGGTGGACCGGTTTCATGCTCGGCTGGATGAAATTGCAGAACTCGAATCGGATTCCGACGATCTGCGCCGGGAAATTCGGCATAAACTGTATTCGAAAATGCTGATACCGGAATCCAGAGGGGATGTGTTGAGTGTGCTCGAAAACATTGACAACGTCATTGATACTACCAAGAAAATCGTGTTTCAAATCGATATTGAAAAACCGCGTATATGTGAATCATTGAAGAAGGATTTTCAGGAACTCAGCATGACCAGTCAAAATGCGCTCGATTTCACAGTAAAGGCTGCGCGCGCCTTTTTTAAGGACAGTTCCATCATCAATGATTTTGTACATAAGGTCTATTTCTATGAACACGAGGCCGACAAAATCGAAGAGTTGATTA
>CAZAMY010000230.1:0-4806 GCA_964485995.1 uncultured Sediminispirochaeta sp. | reverse complement strand
TAACAAGGGCATTCGTATATCGGTAATTACAATATGAGGGCGACACTTTTTCAGCAGCTCAACTCCTTCTTCGCCGTCCTCGGCTTCACCAATTATTCTGATTGGAAATTGCTTCGTTGGCATCAGCTTTTTGATTAGTTTTCGAATCCATTTCTCATCATCTATTATCGCTATATTAAACATCTCACTGCTCCCTTTGGAAGGGGATCTTAACGCTCACTTCCGTCCATTCCGTGTGCTCACTCTCGAGGAAGAGGCCGTATTGAGTACCGTACAACAGCTTCAGGCGGAGGTTTACATTATTCAGGCCATGTGCGTGTTTCACCTCATCGATACCCATCTCTCTACCGAGAGATTCCTGAATAGCTTTCAGTTGGACCGCTTCGATGCCGGGTCCGTTGTCATAGATTCTTATGTAGAGACCGTCTTGCTGTTTTTCCGCTGATATCTTCAGCAGGGCACCTCTTCCTCGCAATTCAAGCCCGTATTTAAAAGCATTTTCAACAATGGGTTGCAGGACAAACCGGGTGATTTTTGCCGTTTTTAATTCTTCGGGAATTTCGAATTTCACCTGTATCCGGTCACCGAACCGATACTCCTGAATCTTCAGATAGTCGTAAATATACTGGAGCTCATCCGCAAGAGAGGTGAACTCCTTCAAGTTTCCGACATTGTAGCGAAAGAGCCGGGATAATGATAAAGTCATCTCGGAAATTTCCTGGTTGTCATATTCCAGTGCTATACTACGTATCACATCGAGGGTGTTGTACAGGAAATGAGGATTTATTTTTGCCTGCAGGGCCTGCAGTTTTGCCTCGGAGGTTTCTCTTTCCTTGTACACTATCGTCTCTATTAGATTATCCACGCTGGTAACCATCTTTCTGAACCGGTCTATCAGGTATCCCAGTTCCTTATAGTTGGTCTGCGGATAGGTGAGCTTAAAATCCCCCTGTTCCACCTGTTTCAGGCTGAGGTACAGCTCATGCAGAGGAGAGGTAATTCTTCTGGAAAATGTCAGGGCTGCAATAAAAGCGAAGATGGAGATAAGTGTGATTACCACTATCATTCCAAGGATGGCGGAATAGAATCTATATGCCACCTGATCCTGACTGATCAATCCATAGAGATAGAGATGGTCGGGGCGGATTTCCTGTTCGTAGAGTTCGGCGGTCTTACGCTCTTTTTCACTCAATGCGGTGAAGACCTCATTTTGCAGCAGAATCGAATCGCTGCGGGAGTTGTAGATATACATTGGAATTTGCTCGTTGTGTTCCATCGATTCTATGAAATCCTCGAATGCCGAATAGTTTACATCGACTTGCAGGACGACCTCACGGTTTCCGGCCCCGGGTAAGGTAAATTTCTTTATCGAAGTAACCACCGAATCATAGGTATCTCTTGGTAGACCGACATTGTAGTCGGCCGGATGCGGTCCGAAAATGAGCTCTTCTCCCTCCGATGTTCTCCCGATGCTAATCCATGGCTTTTCCAGCAGCAGATTACTATTCATGCTCAGACGCGAGCTAATCACATTCTCGGAGCCGTAGAGCAGGTAAATTCCGTTAATATACGTATTTGACTGCGCTAAAGTATGCAAAAATTGCATTATTTCTCTCAGCACTAGCACCTCTTCTCTGTTCAATCTGGTCTCAAGGCTCGGGGGCAGTTTATTCGTGATGATTCTTCCAATAACCGAGCGCTGGACAGTTTCAATGCTGGAAAAAATATTTTCTATACGCAGTTGCGCCTGCCCGATTATCACTTCCTGGTAGGCACGAACATCGGTGTCGATCACTTTCTTTACGCTGTAGGTGTATATTGCCGTAATGGAGATAGCCGGGACAATAATCGATAAAAGAATTAATATGAGCAGTTCCTGCCGGATAGTTCGGCTGTTTTCAAGCTTTCTAATCATTGTACATCTCAATTCCACTCTGCACGTAATCAAGAAATTCATCCGCCGTAAATGCTCCGTTCCAGAGAAAATCATTGGCTTCCTTGTAATGATTAAAAGCGTTCAGTGAACGAAAGAAGAACTCATGGATTCCATACACCTTGATCGACTGGATGTATTCTTCGACCTTCCCGTACATACTGTTCTTGTATTCTGGTAGATCAACTCCTTTTTTTGTGGGGAAAGTTCCCTGTTGCTCGAGCCGGGCGATAAAAACCTCGTCTGACAGCAGCCAGTCAACGAGGCGGCTAATGTGTTCCCGCTTTTCGGGATTGTTCCAGGATGTAGTGTTGATGCAAATGTTCATAGCGATTCCGCCCACGGTGAAGGAGGAGGTGTCGGTAACTTCCGAGTGTATGCGGGGTACGGGGATAATACGGCTGTGGTCGGCTATTTCCGGTTCAAACAGCGCCAGGTTCCAGTTGAAGGTGTAAATCATGGCCGCCTTTTGTTCATTGTAATCGTTTATCTGATGGTCCCAGGAACCGGAGGAAATAGTGTTGCTGGGTATGGCCCCGTAATCGATCAGCTGGCGTACCGCCTTTGCAGCGGCCGCGGTTCCCGGATAGATGAAGTTGTTGGTCGCTTTCATGTCTCTTGTGTCACGGTATCCGTTTGGGCTCTGATACGTAAGTGCGCTGAAAAACAGATGCCCGGGATCCCCCTTGAAACTGCCGATTGAGAGCGGAGTTATGCCCTGCTCCAGCAGTACCGGGGTGATATCCCGAATATCTTCCCAGCTCCCGGGAACTTCCAGCTCAAGGGAGTTGAAGATTTCGGTATTGATGACATAGAAACCGTAAAAATGTTCATACGGGATCGCATAGTTCTTCCCTTCGACCATCGTTGCTTCCAGAGCTGATGGATAGAAATCGCTTCGTTGAACATTTTCCGAGGTGTCGAAGTATTCTTGCACATCGATTATACTGCCGTTTTCAACAAAATCGCCGAGATTCGTTTCGTAACTCCAGAAGGTGAATATATCGGGAAGAGTATCGGAAGCTACATCGATCAGAATTTTTTGTTTATGCTGCAAACCCACGTTTATTTCCGGTCTGATTTTCACACTGCTTTTTACGCGTTCCGCATACTCCTCGAGAAGTTCGGAAAAATCATTCGACCAGGAGTAGGCAAAGCGGATCGTTGGAACTGCCGGCGCGTCCCTCTGAAGCTCTCTCGCCTGTTGCGGAGCTGGCGGTCCGATATACAGATAGATCACCGCGAAGATAAGGAGTAGTAATACTAGGCTTAAGAGCACCATTTTTCGCATGAGCATTTCCTCCTACCGGATTCTGTATGGTACCACAACAACACCCCGCCTGCAGCTTGATCTGAAAAAAGTCCAGCTTTTCCAAAAACTTCCTTCTTTCCCGGGGCGAATAAGCGGGCCTACAATCAAAGCTAAAGAAGAATTTCTTTTTAAACCTTAAAAAAAAGGAGCTTACAATGAAGTTATTTCGCACAGGAATCACATTCGCAGTACTTCTTGTTTTTGCCGTGATTGTTCTTGTCGGATGTCAGGAAGATGATGGGGCAAAAGAGGCGGCTTCCTCAGAGGATGGCCCGGTTACAATCAAGGTCTGGACACTGTGGACCGACACTACCGACGATGTAAATGCGGTTGCATTCCGCAAAGCCCTGGAATCGGCACAGACAGATCTCCCGAACACTGTTATCGAACATGATGCCACCGAAAACGAGGCTTATAAAACCAAAATTAAAACAGCGATGGCAGCTGACGAAGCTCCCGATGTGTTCTTTGCATGGGGTGCCGGTTTCGTGAAGCAGTTTGTGGATGCCGGGAAAGTTGAACCCCTCGATGCGTATATGGGTGACGGGACTGCCGACAGAATGAAAGGCGGCGCAAACACCAATTTTGTGTTCAACGAAAATACCTACGGAATTACTTTTTCCCAATGGGTCGCCTCGCTGTACTGCAACCAAGCCCTGTTCGACGAATACGGGGTACAAATACCCAAAACCTACGACGATCTAATGCAGGCAGTGAAGACCTTTAATGCCAACGATGTGTACCCGATTACTGTCGGGGGCAAGGACAAATGGCCGGCTATGTTCTGGCAGAACGCTTTTGCTATAAGGACTGCCGGATCTGAAACCTGCAACGCAGCCCTGGCCGGAGAAGCCTCCTTCGATACCCCTGAATTTGTCGAATCAGCGCAGCTGCTGGCAGATCTGGTGGCAGAAGATGCATTCGTAGACGGCGCACTCGGTCTGGACTACAACGAGAGCGGCGCTTTATACCTGGAAGGACAGGCGGCCATGTACTACATGGGCAACTGGTTTGCCGGAGACATCGCCGGCCATGACAGTGATATTGCGGAAAATACCGTGGTTGCCCGGTTCCCGGTAATTCCTAATGGAAAAGGCGATGAAACCCAGTACCTTGGCGGTTCGATCGACGGACTGTGTGTCTCTGCCAATTCAAAACACAAAGAAGCTGCGGCTACTGTCGCGAAGTATCTGATGGAACAGGTTGCCAGAAATCTGGCCGCGGCCGGCGAGGGGCTCCCCACCTGGAACACGGATGATGTAGTCAGTGAAAAAACCAATCCCGTTATTGATCAAATAAAATCACAGATCAGTAACTCCACCGGATACGTGTTGGCCTGGGACACATTTCTCTCCGGCGCAGATGCGGATGATCATAAGAACTATGTGGCCTCGATATTTGGACAGGAAATGAGTGCGGAGGAATTTGCAGCTCTGATGCAGGATATCAACGAGTAGGCATTGCAATGCTTTCGGCTGCTCCTTCACCGGGGCAGCCGCAATAAATGGAGTGATTATGAATAGCGTTTTATCCAATAAGAAAACGATTCTGTTTTTTATGC
>CAZAMY010000229.1:0-4807 GCA_964485995.1 uncultured Sediminispirochaeta sp. | reverse complement strand
CACTGGCTCCCCTGCTCAAACTCAATGCCGAAGCGCTCCAAACGTGAATCGAAAACAGCCGCGGATTTCTTTATATCAAACGCAAAGTCTCCCCGAGTACGAGTGAGAAAATTCGCAGTCTCATCGATTCTCGCCAACTCCCGGGCATCTCGCTGGAACCGGAATACGGCCGCAACTATCCCGAAGAGGACCTGGCTGCGCATGTACTGGGATATGTCGGAACTGACAATATCGGCCTCGATGGAATCGAACTGACATACGACGAGACCCTCTCTCCTCCGGCTGAGGAAAACTCCGCTTCAGCAGTGAACTACGGAAATCAACTCTTTTTAACGCTTGATCTGAATATTCAATATATGGCCGAGGAGGTGGCCGAGAGAACCTATACAGAACACGATGCCACCTCGGTGATGGTTCTGGTGATGGACGCCAAAAACGGAGATATTTTGGGCTGGGCTACCACCCCCGATTTTGATCCGAATACCTTCCTGCAGGCTGACAGCTTTGCCAAAAATAACCGGCCGATCACCTATGCCTATGAACCGGGATCAGTGTTCAAAGTGTTTTCAATAGCCTCCCTGCTCGAACTGGGTGCGCTGGCCCCGGACACCGAATTCTACTGCAACGGCTACTACGAGCGCGAGTTCGGAAACGATGAGACGGTGCATATCAACTGTCTGGGAACCCACGGAGCGGTAAATGCCCAGCAAATTCTGCAGTACTCCTGTAACGCCGGTGCGGCCTATGCCTCCGATCTGGTGAGCAAAGACGGATTTTATCGTCAGATTAACGAGTTCGGTTTCGGCAGTCAGACCCACCTGCCCTTTCCCGGGGAAACCCGCGGTATTTTCAAGCAGCCCGATCAGTGGTCCGGCCGAACCAAACCCACAGTGGCAATCGGACAGGAGATATCGGTTTCAGCAATTCAAATGGTGACAGCCGCCACGGCGCTGACAAACCAGGGTATGTTGCTGCAGCCGCATATCGTCAAAAAAATTGTGTCGCCGGACGGGAAAATAATTGAAGAAAACACTCGCGAACCGATTCGCCAGGCCGTCCGTCCTGAAGTAGCCGAAGCTAGCCTGCTCATGATGGAAACCGTAACCGCCGACAACGGCACCGCCCGCAGGGCAAAAATCGAAGGTATCCGCATGTCTGCTAAAACCGGAACGGCTCAAAAGGTCGATCCGCAGACAGGGCGCTACTCCAAGAATGCATTTGTGGCTTCATGCATGGCCATCTACCCTACTGATGATCCACAACTCATAACCTATATCGTAATCGATACTCCCCGGGGTGATGAGTTCTACGGAGGACGAATCGCCGCTCCGATGATCAAGGAGCTCGGTAACAAACTAATCCCCTATATGGACATCCCCACCACTTCCGATGAGGTGACCCAGCATACCGGAGTCGTTCGGCTGAAACAGCAGCCACAGATACAAATTGGCGACCAACTGCCCGATCTGCGGGGTATTTCTAAACGGAGGCTACTGCCGCTCCTGTCGCATGAGGAGATAAATGTGATTTTCCGCGGAGAAGGATGGGTTCGATCCCAGCAGCCGCAACCTGGAACTCCCGTTACCAAGAATATGCAGCTTATTCTGGAGTTTGAATGAATCTGTTCGACCAAAATCGTGCCTATCTGGAAAAACTGTTCCCGCGTTTCAAAACCGAGGTTTTTTCGCAGTTCAAGCCTTCGGATGAGCTGAGCATCGAACACACCCGCGCGGGAACGGTCAGCGCTCAAATAGAAGGACGCTGGGTTCACTCTAGGCACAATCCCTACCGGGAAGCTCAGCGGCTTCTGGACTCTGCCTTTAGCGAGGCAGCCTCCCACAGAGCGGTGTTCCTTGGATTCGGTCTCGCTTATCACATTGAGGAGTTCTTTCAACGCTATCCACAGGGTGAAGCGGTTATAATCGAAGCTCAGCCGGAACTGTTTCTCAGGGCCTTGACCGCCCGGGATTACCGCCCCCTTTTCAAGAATAAAATTTCACTGCTCATCGGCCTCAACGAAACAGATTTATCCGCAGCACTTTCTCCACTGATCGAGAGAACCGATGTAATTGTTCCGCTTGTTCCGATAACCCAGAACGCACCCGAGTACTACAGCTTCGTCAAAGAGTTGATCAAAAACGAACGGTCGCGAAAACAGGTCAACAGCACGACGGTGAAACGTTTCGGTCGGCGCTGGGTCAGAAACCTTGCCCGTAATATAGACACCATAGGTGCGGCCAGCAGCCTCAACCGCCTGGAGAACCTCCTCGAAGCTGTACCGGCCCTGGTTATTGCCGCCGGACCGACCCTGGACGCAGCTCTCCCCTATTTGAAGCAGCTACAGCAGAGAATGGTAATGATAGCCACCGACACCTCCCTACGGGCCCTGGCGCGATTCGGAATCGCTCCCGACTTCGCGGTAGTGGTCGATCCGCAGTACTGGAACTCCCGCCATCTGGACGCCCTTGATTTGCGCAATACCATCCTCATATCCGAGTCGGCGACCCATCCAAATGTATTCCGTAACTCCTACCGGGCCCTCTTTTTCAGCGGTTCGGTTTTTCCCCTCGGCAGCTTTCTCGAACCGCAGGAAGAAGCTCCGCACAAGCTCGGAGCTGGCGGTTCGGTCACCACTACTGCCTGGGATTTCGCCCGCTTCATAGGAGCCGAGCGAATCTATTTGTCGGGACTGGATCTCGGCTTTCCTGAAAAAAGAACCCATTACAGGGGCAGCTTTTTCGAGGAGCGGCTCTTCTCGCTCTCCGATCGCCTGAAGCCGTATGAGGGGCATATCTTTGACTATCTGCACAGCGGACAGCCTTTCTACCATGAAAACTATTCAGGTGGGTACACTCTAACCGACCGGCGCCTGATCATCTACCGTCAGTGGTTCGAGGAGCAGTTGGCCGCATCCAATGCGGTCACCTACACTCTATCGCCGGAGGGAATAAAAATAAGCGGTATAATGACAACCGAGATACAGGAACTGATTGCCCTGCCGCCGGCACGGTCTTTGATCGACAGACAGCTGAGCAACGCAGTCGAACAGTACCGGATGCATCTCCGTTCGAATAAAGAAACAAGTCGAATGTATATTCGCAGCCGTCTGACCGATCTGTTAACTGAACTGAAAGAACTCCAGAACACAGCCTCCGAGGGATTGAAAATTGCGGAAAAACTAATCGCGGAGATGAAAGACCGCTCCGATTCCGAACAGCTGCCGGCTTCACTGCAACCGGAGTTCAGAGAGCTGGATGATATCGATAAGAATCTACTCCACTCTTCGAGCCGCTACATAGCCGGTTTTCTCATCAATCCGATCTTAGAACAGGTTCAAGATGAACTGTACTCACAACAGAGTCTTCGCAAAAGTCTTGAATCATCCCGAACCATTTACCGCCACCTGTCCGACTCGGCCGGCTTTCATATCGAACTGTTAAAACTGAATTAATCTTTACAGGAAAAAATATTAAAGTCTCCCCCGCAATGACCGAAATGATAAACAGGGGCATTAATAGCCTTGTATTAACGGTATGCTTTGTTAAACGTCCAGAAGCATACCGTTTTTTTATGCTCTTATCTTGACTTCAGGTGACTGCGATAGACGGGCTCAGGTAGTAGAGTTCGGATTCTGCGTTGTAAAGGCTCATCTTGTGCAGGTGCGGGCTGCCGGCTATGTAGAGAGTTATGCTCTCTTCGGCTACTTCCTTCTTAAAAAGGACCTCATCGACTAACAACACAATTCTCCGCTTTAGATATGAGAGAATTATTCCCTCTTTCTGGGTTGGAATCGATCCGGTATAGAACAACTGCCCTTCGGGATTAAAAACCGGCAGATCATTCCAACGGAGTTCGCCGTTTTCACCTGAGGAGAAACTGCCCGACTGCAGGTCCTCCTGCGATTCCACGTATTTTGCCGGTACAGCTACCAGATTGTTTTCATGGCGAACCACCAGAAGCGAGAGGATTGAAAAACCGGAGGGCAGTGTCATTGTGAAACTCGTGCCCTGGCCGGGCTGGGTAGACACTTCCAGTTTGCCCCCTTCGAATTCCTGGATCTTCTGGTACACCAGATCCAGCCCGTAGCCGCGCCCCGCCCGCGAATCGGCTTCCGGCAGTGTTGATAATCCCGGATACACCAGATAAGATAGCAGCTCATCCTTGACCGCAGAACCAATAATCTTCGCGGGATCTATACCGGCATCGGCAGCTCGCTGTTTGATAGCAGTTTCATCTATGCCGGCCCCGTCATCGGCAAGGGTAATTCTGATCTGTTCCCCCTGCTTCGCTGCGTTGATACTAATCTTGCCGGTGGCAGGTTTCCCTTTCCGGCCACGCTCCCCGGGGGTCTCTATGCCGTGGCTGACGGCATTACGCACCAGGTGAACCAAAATTTCGGAAATGAGCTCAGCGGCTCTCCGGTCCAGAGTTATATCACAATGCTCGAGCTGCAGTTCAACCTCTTTGTCCAGTGAACGCGCCAAATCGCGGAGCAGACGGTAATGCGGCTGCAGGGCATCATCCAGCTTTACTAAGCTTATGCGATGGGTAAACGCCTCCAGATCATCGACTATGCTGGTTAAAAGGGTTACATGGTCACTCATCATTCCGGGCTTTTTCGAGAGTTCTCGTTTCAAGCGGTGGGTACGAATTTTCAATTCATCGACATACCCGTTCAGCTCATCGAGATCGCCGCCGTTAATGTGCACCTGAAGCTCGCTGCTGAACTCAGCCGCCTCACCCTTCTGTGGCAGACTCTCTCCGAGGACACTCTTATAGTCCAATGGAGAGATATTGATTTTTTCCA
>CAZAMY010000228.1:0-4859 GCA_964485995.1 uncultured Sediminispirochaeta sp. | reverse complement strand
CAGAATAGATCGCGGCGAGGTCGAAGCTGCGTTTCGGCGTGAACGCGCCGGTTGGGATCTGTTTGTTAAACTTGTAGACAGGACTCCGCCGGACAGGTTGAAAAAGATATTCAATCCTTTATAATGGCATCATGCCGATACGCAATGCCTGTCAGCTCATCACCTATGCTGATAGTTTGGGCACGAATTTGTCTGAATTACGTTATGCCCTCTCACATCACCTTGCCGGGGTGTTCGGAGGCCTGCATGTGCTTCCCTTTTACCCATCTTCCGGGGACCGCGGATTTGCCCCGCTTACTTACAACGAAGTAGACCCGCGCTTCGGAAGCTGGAGCGATATCGAAGCCCTATCAGAAGAGTACGATCTGATGGTCGATATGATGGTGAATCATATCTCCCGCCGCTCGGAGTACTTTCAGGATTTTGTTCAGAAAAAAGACGACTCCCAGTGGGCCGATCTGTTTATCCGCTTCAAGGATTTCTGGCCGGGGGGAGAGCCGACCGAGCAGGACCTCGAGAAGATTTATACCCGTAAACCGCGCCCCCCGTACCTCGATGTGGAGTTTGCCGACGGCAGCCAGGAAAAGATTTGGTGTACCTTCGATTTCGAGCAGATAGATCTCGACCTGGAAAGTGAAACCGCCCGGAACCTGATCCGCGAGTTTCTGCAGAATCTGTGTGCCCGCGGGGCAAATATGATCCGTCTGGACGCCTTTGCCTACACCACTAAAAAGGCGGGTACCAACTGCTTTTTTGTGGAGCCAGAGGTATGGGAGCATCTTTCCTTCGCCTATAAGAGCATTCGTGATTACGGGGCCCTGCTGCTGCCGGAGGTGCATGAGCACTACAGCATGCAGAAACGGATTGCCGAACACGGGTATCCGGTCTACGACTTTGCCCTGCCGATGCTGGTGCTGCAGACCCTGTACGACGGAAATGCCCGCAATCTGAAGCGCTGGCTGGCGGTCTGCCCGCGCAGCCAGTTTACAACCCTCGATACCCACGACGGAATCGGGGTGGTGGATGTGCGCGACCTGATGACCGATGAGGAGATGGAGCGGACGAAAGAGAACGTGTACAGTAAGGGTGCCAACGTAAAGCGTATCTACAACACCGCTAAATACCAGAATCTGGATGTGTACCAAATCAACTGTACGTATTATTCGGCCCTGGGTGAGGACGACGATGCCTATTTGCTGGCCCGAGCTCTGCAGTTTTTTACGCCCGGTATTCCGCAGGTGTACTATGTGGGAGCCCTGGCCGGGAAAAACGACATAGAGCTGGTAGAAAAAACCCAGATGGGCCGCAATATAAACCGGCATAACTACACGCTCGATGAAATCGCTGCGGAGGTGCAGCGGCCGGTGGTCCGCCGTCTATTTGAACTGATGAAGTTTAGAAACGAGTGCCGGGCATTCGACGGCAGCTACGAACTACTGCCGAGCCCCGACCATATCGTACATATTCGGTGGCACAAAGGGCAGCGCTCGGCCGAGCTGTACGCCGATGTGGCTGCGAAAACATACGAAATCACAACGAATTAAGCAGTAAAGCCGGCAGGGACAGAGCGCGAAGCCACAAGGTTCACCCCAGTGCCGCCGAAATTCTCTATGAGCACGTCGCCGACTTTGACCGGCCGGTTGATCGAGAGGTTATAGATCTCCACCAGCAAATCGTTGATCAGTTCAAAAGGCAGCGGCGCGTCGGTTTTTACCGGCAGCCGCGGGTGTTGTTCGTCTTTCAGACGGCAGGTTGCCGTTACCACTCTCTTCGGAGCCAGTATCTCTTCCCGGGCGTACTCTTCGCCCCGGGGGCAGCGGTTTCCGCTTACCTTTACATCCTCTCCCGCAACAGTTACCTGGAGGTGGCAGCCCACGGGGCAGACAATACAGATCATTTCCTTTGTATTTTTATTAGGGCTCATCCTGAAGTGTTACCTCCACTTTTGAATCGGCTGTAATTTCAACATCTTTGAAGATTTTCGGGGTCAGTTTCAGTTTGATCATTTCACTCGGCTGCACATGCGGTTTCTTCTGCTGTTTGACCACTTCGCCGTTTACCAGTATCTGCAGGCGGGCGTTGTTGGAGACCACCAGCGGGCGCATATACACATCGCTCGCGACGTCCGGATTAATACGGGTCGGGTTCACGTAGCGGATATTGGCGCCCGGTTTGATCGCGAGCTCCCGCTCCGGCCGTTTTCCGTTGAGGTAGGCAACTACGTTTTCACCGGCCAACCGGGCTTCGGCACTGACAAAGTCTACCAGATCGTGTACGTGCAGCACATTGCCGGCGGAGAAGACGCCCTCGATCGAGGTCATCAGCATGCTGTCCACCGTTGCGCCGTTGGTCAGCGGGTTCAGCTCGATGCCGACCTGCTTCGACAACTCGTTTTCGGGTATCAGGCCGACCGACAGCAGCAGGGTATCGCACTTGATTTGAAAAGTTTTGTCGTGATCGGGCACCCCGTTGCTTAACGGGGTGATATCGACGGCCTCGACCCGCTCTTTGCCGTAGATCCGGGTGACCACATGGCTCAAATAGAGGGGTATTTTGAAGTCGTTCAGGCACTGAGAGATGTTGCGGGTGAGTCCGGACGGATACGGCTGGATTTCAACCACCCCGTGGACATTGCTGCCGACCCACTGCATTCTGCGGGCCATAATCAGTCCGATATCCCCCGACCCGACTATCACGACATCTTTGCCGGGGATGTAGCCGTTCATGTTTACCAGGCGTTGGGCCAAACCGGCGGTATACACCCCGGCCGGCCGGGTACCCGGTATCATCACATTCCCGCGGTTGCGTTCCCGGCATCCCATAGCAAGTACCACCGAGCGTGTAACGAACTTCACTACCCCGTATTCCGGCGAGTAGCCGAAACACTCCTTGCGGCCGTCCTCCAACAGGGTCATCTCCATGACTGTAGTACCACAGAACACCATCACATCCGACTGCTCAATCGTCCGAATCCAGCGTTCGGCGTATTCCGGGCCGGTGAGCTCCTCATTGAACTCGTGCAAACCGAAGCCGTTGTGAATACATTGCAGGAGCACCCCGCCCAGTTCATCTTCCCTCTCTACCAGCGCGGTAGAAAAGCCGGCCTTCGAGATGGTTGCGGCGGCCGACATTCCGGCGGCACCCCCGCCGATCACCAGTGTATCTATTTGTTCTGTTCGCATAAGGATCTCCAAATAACCGTGCTCTGCTTACCGCGTTTGCTGACTTCAGTGTAACTCTTACCGGTTTCACGCATAATAATCTCTATTATCTTGCCTGTACAGAAGCCTCCCTGGCAGCGTCCCATCCCCGAGCGGGTAAAAAATTTGATGCCGTCCAGGGTGTCGTGTCCCCTCCGGATGGCTTCGATAATTTCAGCCTCGGAGATGTTTTCGCAGCGGCAGACGATGTTGCCGTAGGCCGGGTTCTCTTTAATC
The DNA here is from genome assembly GCA_964485995.1 of uncultured Sediminispirochaeta sp. Lineage (GTDB taxonomy): Bacteria > Spirochaetota > Spirochaetia > DSM-16054 > Sediminispirochaetaceae > DSBN01. The sequence continues at coordinate 1,422 of CAZAMY010000228.1, read as the reverse complement.
AGATCGTCAATGTCGCAGGCGCTCTTGTTGCGAATGCGCGGCACCTGGTTGACGTTCGGGTCGTAATCGCTGCGCTCCTGCAGGGTCAGTCCCTCTTCTTTGAGGATATCCTTCACATACTCGGCGATTGCCGGGGCTGCGGTGAGGCCTGGAGACTGTATGCCCGCCACGTGTACGAAGTGCGGCACCTTTTGGCTGGCCTCGATATAGAAATCGCCGCTCGGCAGGGCCGGGCGCAGGCCCGAAAAGGCAGTTATCACATCCTTGGTGGAAACTTTCGGAATCATCTGCCGCGCGGAGTCGAAGATGGCCTTCAGTTTGCTGCTGGAGGTCGAGAGGTCGTCTTTGGCGTGTATGTCTTCGGCGGTAGGGCCGACCAGCACGGTTCCTTCGACGGTGGGAATGACCAGCATGCCTTTCGAGACAGTGTTGGGGACGGGAAACAGCACTTTGCTCGGGCAGGCTTTAGTCATGCGGTCGAGCAGGTAATACTCTCCCTTCCGGGGGGTAATCTCGTACTCCTCGGCACCGAAGAGCTTCGATACCTGGTCGGCATATAGGCCGGCAGCGTTGACCACGTAGCGGGAATTGATCACCTCACCGTTTGCGGAGTGCAGCTCGAAGAGCCCCTCTTTATAACCGGCGCTGCGTACCTCGAAGTCGGTGATTACCCGTACGCCGTTGTGCTGTGCCGATTCGACCAGTGCGAATACGAAGCGGTATGGTTCGATAATACCGCCGCCCGGTGCGTACAGGCCGCCGACTACATCGCTGGTTAGCTTTGGCTCCAGATCGAGAATCCTCTCACGGGAACAGAGTTCTATTCCTATGGCCCCGTTTCGACGGCCCCGGTCGTAGAGGTATTGAACCGTTTTCATCTCCTCTTCGTTCATCGCTGCGACTACAATTCCGCAGCGACTGAAGGGGAAGTGCAGTTCCCTCTGCAGCTGATCGAACATGACATTGCCCTGCAGTTCGAGACGGGATTTCAGCAGGGACGGGTCGTGGTGAAAACCGCCGTGAATAATGCCTGAGTTCGCTTTGGATGTGCCGAAGGACACATCCGTCTCTTTCTCTATAAGGGCGATTTGTATGTCATACATAGATAGACGGCGGGCGATAGCTGCACCGCTCACTCCGGCTCCTACAATTGCCAGGTCGTATACGTTCATGTAAATAAGCGTACATAGGCGATAGTCAGTTGTCAATATCTGTTGAACGTTTATGAACAATAACTCATTATTTATCGTATAACATGAACGAATTTTAACGAAATTTTCTTGACAGCTGATCGAAGCGTGCTACAATATTTCCAATATTATATACATCGGAGGAAATTCTCCATGGGCATTGTTGTTGAGAATGTAACTAAGCTCCACCAGTCGGGGTATGCGAAGCTGGAAAATGTGAATTTGGAGGTAA
>CAZAMY010000227.1:0-4869 GCA_964485995.1 uncultured Sediminispirochaeta sp. | reverse complement strand
ACTTGGAGAAGAACTTGGTAAGATCCCTGTCGATCCAGATTCCCTGCACGAAGTATCCCTTCCCGTGCTCGCCTATCCAGGTATCGGAAAGATGCTGCTCTATAAAGAAGGAGTGTACCCGGTGGTTCTCTTCGCCGAGGGCCGATAAGGGTATGATGTCATTCTCCATAAACAGAGCGTTGGTAGTAAACTTGTGGGTAGAATCGTTTCCGCCTTTTGCTTCGATCTCGCCATAATGGGTACGGAAATTCAGATCGATACGCAGAAGGTAGATAAACAGCTGATCTTTGATTCGATACAGATGGAAAAAGCCGGGGCGATGTATGTCCGATGGATCGAAGAAGTAGGTGAGCCCTTTGAAAACCTCCGGCACCAGCTGCACCAAGTTATGCATGAGGCTCTGTAGGGCCTGTTTATAGACTGCCGCGGGAACCGATTCGGCGATGTTATGGTGGATGGGAAAACTGGGAACCGTTACGGTTTCGGGTAGTTTTAAGAAGAAATCCTCATTGTAGTTGAAATGCGAGGTGAAGCGCGGCACAGAAGCCGGTTTACCGCGGTTGATAACACTGTTGAGCTCATCATCTGTGGAGTAGAGTCGGATCTCGTTCTTCTGCTTTTTCATTAATCTTACTATAAAACTAGTTGAGTAGGGTTTCAATACAATTATGCCCCCTCTTGACGCGGGAGGGCAAAACAAGGCATAATTCCACTACGCATAGATGCGTTTAATCTAGTAATATCCAGTTGTAAACTGATATACAGCCTTGAAACAGAAGGAGAATAGTTGTGCCCTGTGGAAAGAAAAAGAAACGGCATAAAATCGCAACTCATAAGCGAAAGAAAAAACTGAGGAAGAATCGACACAAGAAGAAGTAGTATGAAATTTCCCATAAGTACAGGCAGGGAATATAACGATTCTTTGAGGAGTGCCGCGTTCATTGCGGCACTGCTTCTTTTTTCCCTCGGCCTGAACGCTGAAAGCTTATGGGACTCCGACTTCGAGGGATATGTAGCCGATGGAGCAGCACTGCAGATCGGCGACATTATCTCTGTTACTGTAAGTCCGAACACCACCCTGACACTATCCGCATCCCATGTAGATTCACAAGAAGGACGACTCAGTTTTACCGGAGGGGATGGAGAATCTCTGTTCTCTTTTTTGCCCCAAGGCTCTTCGAATTTGAGCACAGAGATCGAAGAGGAGAGTTCATATACACTCGAAACTGAGATTCCGGTGCGCATAACCGGACGGGATGAGAATGGTCTGCTGAATCTCGAAGGGGCCCGAACTGTGCGGCTGAACAATAACAACGAAACTCTGCGGATCAGCGGCAGCTGTGCTGCTGAAGCGGTAAACTCACAAGGGACCATTCGCTTTAACGATCTGTACAACGCAGTGCTGGAGTACAGCAGTCCTGGTCTCGAAAAAGAGAATATCATTACTGAAACAGATCTCAGGGAGCTGGATGCAGGCGAGTCCGAGCAGCCGGCCTCCGGTGCAGCCGCGGAAACCTTGGCAAACGGTGCGCCCGAGGCTGAGGGAGAGGCTGAGGCGGAGGGCCAAGGCGATGAGCTTGCTGCTCCAGGCTATGAACTGAGTGAGGAGAGGCGGAGAGAGTTGCTTCTGCAGTATTTCAATCGGTTTATCAGTACCCTATTCGAACCTGTCGATTAAAGATCCGAATCATTTATATCATTTTATCTTGCACTCGATTTGATTTTTACTAAAATTGTTATATATTTAAGTTGTAATAAAGGAAGGCCGTATGAATACCCATGAAAGAGAAGCCAACCTCTTATCGTTTGTGAATTCACCTGAAGAGTTGAAACTGCTTGATAAAGAAAGGTTGCCCCAATTAGCTCAGCAAATCCGCGAGCGTATAATCGAAGTAGTGTTGAAAAATGGCGGACATCTCGCCTCGAATCTGGGAGTAGTGGAGCTAACCATCGCTCTGCACCGCGTCTTTGAATCGCCAAAAGATATGTTTTTCTGGGATGTGGGCCATCAATGTTACACCCATAAACTGCTGACCGGTCGAAATGACCGTTTTCCTACAATCAGGAAACAAGGCGGTCTCTCCGGCTTTCCTAAACGAACCGAAAGTACACACGATTTGCTGGAAACCGGACATGCCTCCACCTCTATCTCTGCTGGCATCGGTGCTCTCGAGGGGAAACGGGTGCTGCAGGATGACGGGAAAGTAGTGGTAGTGGTAGGCGACGGGGCTCTGACCGGCGGAATGGCCTACGAAGGCTTGAACTATGCCGGTCATCTCGGAAAAGACCTCATTATTGTCTTCAATGACAACAATATGTCAATAAGCCCGAACGTTGGTGGGCTTTCGCTCAAATCGAATCTCAGTAAACTGTCCAACTATGTGAGTCAGCTCACCGCAACCCCGGCTTATCAGTATATTCGTGAAAAACTGGACCGTGGGATCCAGGGTATACCGATTCTCGGATACAAGCTCTACGAACTGTTTGTACGATTCAAGCGAGCAGTAAAAGCGGCATTTCTAGGAGAGACTCTGTTCAGCGAACTAGGCTTCGAGTACATCGGTCCGGTGGACGGCCACTCCTTTGCCCGGCTGAACCAGGCCCTTACGAACGCGAAGCGCCTCAAAAAACCGGTGGTGCTGCATGTAGTAACTCAAAAGGGCAAAGGGTATGAGCTTGCAGAAAGCAATCCTTCCCGTTATCACGGCGTTTCTCCGGTTACGAATGCAGGCGGAAAGGTAGAGAAAAAACCAGCGATCAGTTTTACTGAAGCCTTTGCCGGCAACTTGACGAGTGCAGCTGCTGGGAACGAGCGTATTGTCGGGGTTACTGCCGCAATGGCCGATGGCACCGGACTCTCATACTTCAAGGAACACTTTCCCCAACGTTTCTACGATGTAGGCATCGCCGAGCAACATGCCGTTACTTTTTCGGCCGGAATGGCTATATCCGGATTAAAACCGGTCACAGCTATCTATTCGACGTTCATGCAGCGTGCGGTGGATCAGGTAATTCATGATGTAGCACTGCCCGGGCTCCCGGTCGTTTTTGCCATGGACCGTTCCGGCTTAGTCGGTGGAGACGGTGAAACTCACCAGGGGCTCTACGATATTCCTCTGTACCGCAGTGTGCCGGGGCTCAACTTCATGGCACCTGCCGATGAAAAAGAGGTCGAACTTATGCTGAACTGGGCCTTAGCTCAAGAGGCACCGGGTATGATACGATATCCTAAATCGGCTTGTCCCGAAACCAACGGTGTGCTCGATGTACCGATCGAGATGGGCCGCGGTGTAATGGTCAGCGAGGGCGGAGCCTCGCAGCTGTTGATCTCTGTAGGTGGACTGTTTCAAGAGGCTCATGAGGCGGTGCGGATGAGTGCTGAACAGGGAATAGAGGTAGACCACTACAATCTGCGTTTCATTAAACCCCTGAACGAGGAGTATCTAGCTGATCTGATTTCACAGTACTCCCAGGTGTATATGGTGGAAGACGGGGCCCTTATTGGCGGTATCGGAGAGTATGTGGCCGGTATTTTGATGCGCAGGGGAGTGAAGGTGCAGTTTAACTGGGCCGGAGTACCCGATGTGTTCCTGGCTCAGGCAAGCCGCAGCGAACTGATTGAAACCTGCAAGTTAGACCGGCATTCAATTGCTGAAACTCTCCAGGAGCAGGCTTCGGGCGCTTTCAGCATAGTAAAGCCTAGTATAGTGAAGCCGGCGGTTTCCTGATTATTTATCCGTGCTACAGACAGTCCGGTAGAAGCAGCTGCGGTTGCCGGTATGGCAGGCCGCTCCGGTCTGCTTAACCCGGTATAAGAGCGTGTCGTCGTCACAATCAATTCGAATCTCGACTATTTCCTGCACATGCCCGGAGCCGGCCCCCTTTTTCCACAGGGCATTCCGGCTTCTGCTGTGATAGTGGGCAAACCCGCTTTCATATGTAGCTTGTACAGCTTCGGCATCTGCAAATGCCAGCATCAGTATCTGGTCATTTTCGGCATCTTGAGTAATGACCGGCACTAAGCCGTTTAGTTTTGAGAAGTCTAAAGCAGTAAGCAGTTCGTCTATCTGGTAATTCTGTTTCATTTGATTTCCTCCGGCTGCTTAGGGATCCAGCGCCCGTCCTTCTGCATCAGACCGTACGGCCCCTTCAGTGCCCGTTGCAGCCCCTCGTGGAGCTTATGTGCCAGGGCCTTGAACTCCTCCGGGTAGTCGGTACTCTCGAGCCCGATTCCGCTGGTCATGAGATTTTCAAGCAGGAGTTTTGAAGCCAGGAATCGGTCATACTTATTCACCCCTAAAATCAGCGGAGAATCCATCATACCGATTATTTCCCAAGTAATTTGTTCAGCCTGTGAGTAGCGCCCGGCATCCTTGTCCTGGTCGGAAAAGCGAGTCGGCAACTCATGGGCGATATAGTCTATATGCCGGCTCAAATACTCCAGATCGAATATACCGCTGGCGCAGTTAAACAGAATAGGGGCTCCTCCGCTCTCGGCCTGTGTGACCTCATCCTTCGAAATTGCAGGGCCAATATCGGCGGCATTCAGCTTCCCGTACTGATCCTTTACCAAAATACCGCCCTTCACATCGACCGGAGTCTTGAAAGAGAACTCGAAGGCTCCCTGCTTTCCGCTCAGTGCCAGCAGAGCTACCGAAACCGGATCTACCGTGTTGCCCAGATTATCGATATTCCCGAGGTATGCATACCGGTAGCCTTGTGCGTACAGGTTGCGGTAGATATCCGCCAGCACAGCAAAATTTTGACCGTGTCCGCCGGGCAGCGGCAGCAGGGTATTTGGCATATCCCAGGCATTCGTAAACAATCTCTTCGGTCTGCCCTCGGAACTGTGGGTGTAGGCGGCGATCA
>CAZAMY010000226.1:0-4903 GCA_964485995.1 uncultured Sediminispirochaeta sp. | reverse complement strand
GCAGCCCGCACCCGTTGTCTGCGATCGTAAAAACCGCCAGTCCGTTGTCCTGAATGTGGAGTGAGATCGACAGTTCGGGCTTGGATGAGTCGGAGAAAGCATGCTTCATCGTGTTGCTTATGAGCTCATTGGCAATAATGCCCAGTGTTGAGAGCTGGTTTACATCCAGAGTGAGGTCGTCAATGTCAACTTTCAGCGATACTTCGGGGCTATTGGGAAATGACCGCATGATATCGTCTATAAGCGACGGAAGATAGTTTTTGACTGACATTTCCCGCAGATTTTCGGAGCGGTAGAGTTTGTCGTACAAGACGCTCATACTGATAAAGCGGTTCATAGCTACCTGCAGCGCCTCCGCGGCATTCGGGTCGTCGATTAGATCGGCCTGAAGCCCTAAAAGGGTCATCATTGTGTTCATGTTGTTTTTAATACGATGGTGTACTTCCTGCAGCAGCAGCTCCTTCTGCGACAGGAGGGAACGAATCTGCTCCTCATCGGTTTTTCGCTCTATGATTCGTCCGAGCCGTTCGGTAATAGTGTGAATGAGTGCCTGCTCTTCTTCGATAAAGGGCTGCCGGTTTACTTCCCGGATTTCACCAGTGTAGTACACACACAGCTCTCCGGCCTCGCGGCCGTGCACTCTGACTATTTCCGACAGATACCACTTGCTGTGCACGAAACCGGATGAACAGTAGTACTGACCGTCGAGTATAATTGAGGCCGAGGTGAACCCGGGGTACTGAAAGGCCGGCGGGATGAGCTCTACAATCCCCTGTATAATCTGATCAAGGGTGATGCCGGGGGTTGAAACCACTGTGGAGATCGCGTAGAAGCAGTTCAGCTCCTTCACCCGTTCATGCAAAGCGTGGTTTTTCTTCTGCAGTTCTCGCTTAGCGCGTCTGCTTTCAGTAATGTCTTCAAAGGTTACTACTACCAGAGAAGGCCGCGGGTTATCCGCAGAGAAGAGCGGTTCGGCGTCAATCCGTATCCATGATCCGTCCTCTGGTTTTTCGGCGGCGAAAACCCCCATAATCACATTATGCACCGCTTGGCCGCTCTGCAGGACGAGTTCAGCCGGATGCTGCTCACCGGTAAAGGGACGACCCTCTTCGTGAACTGCCTCCCAATACGGGTCCATGGCGGTACGGCCGAGCAGCTGATCCCGGCTGAGCCCCAAAATCCTCTCGGCGGCCGGATTTGCATCGATAATCTTGCCGTCCGAGTCGTGATATACGACTCCGAGAGGTAGTAGTTTGAACAACGAATAATATTTATCCTGCACTGCCGTAAACCTTCAATATAACTGTATTAGAGATATTGAGGTAATGCAACTTAGAGGTGTGCTTTTTTATACATATTTTCATATGAGGGGGTTTCTTGCGCGGCCCTTCAAAAAGTGGTGCATTAAGGCTTATAATGGAGTCTAAGGAGAAGTTCCATGAAAAGAAGTGCATCTAAGGTAACCGGAAAGCTCTCGGTAACCAACCGTGGATTCGGGTTCGTTATTGTTCCCGACGGAACCGACTTGTTCATTCCCTCAGGCAATATGTATACCGCCATGGACGGGGATATGGTACAGGCGGAGATTACCGAGCAGGCCAAACAGAAGAATCCGGTCGGTAAGGTAGTAAAGATTGTAGAACGCAGCACTAAAGAATATGTGGGTGCATATAAAGAGAAGGACGGTACTGCCATGGTGGTTCCGGAAAACGAACGGCAGGACCGTCCCTTTATCATACCAAAAAACAAGATAACCCCGCCTGGATCGAAGAAAAAGCCGAGGCCGGGTGAGATGGTTCTGGTAAAGCTGGAGCGCTGGGACGACCCGAAAAAGGATCCCCTGGGCAGCATCCTCGAGATAATCGGTCACCCGAAAGATCCGGGAATAGACGTAAAAATAGTAGCCAAGTCGAACGGTCTCAGTACCGAGTTTCCGAAAAAGGTAACCCAGCAGAGCGACCGCATTTCGGCGGCCGACATGAAGGCGGAGGCCAAGCGGCGCGAGGATCTGCGCAGCCTGAAGTGCTTTACCATTGACCCTGAATCGGCTAAGGACTTTGATGATGCGGTGTCGCTGCAGCAGTTAAAAGACGGTACCTTCGAGTTGGGTGTTCATATTGCCGATGTGAGTCACTATGTGCAGCAGGGCAGCGTTTTGGATAATGAGGCCTTTGAGCGGGGTACCTCGGTTTATTTCGTAAACAGTGTCATTCCGATGCTGCCGGAAAAAATCTCTAACAATCTCTGCAGTTTGCGCCCGAATGAGGATCGACTGGCTTTCAGCGTAATGATGAATATCGACGCCCGGGGCTATGTGAAGGATTTCCGGATTGTCGAATCGGTCATCCGCAGCAAACGGCGCTATACCTACGAAGAGGTCGAGGAGATTATCTCCGGCAAATCAGATCCGAACGCAAAAATTTTGAATATGATGATGATGCTCAGTCTGGTGCTGCGGCACCGCCGCGAGGAGATGGGCAGCATCGACTTCGATATGACCCAGCCGGTGATTTCGCTGGATAAGAACGGAATTCCCTATGAAGTTCGCCCGCATGAACGGCTGGATGCCCACCGCCTGGTGGAGGAGTTTATGCTGGCAGCCAACCTGACTGTGGCTCGGTTTGTCGCCGAGAAAAACAGTGAAAAGCAGCCCTGGCCGTTTATCTACCGGGTGCACGAGCGTCCGAAAGAGGAGGACCTGCGAGAGTTTTTGGCGCTGCTGAAAAACCTGGGCATTTCCTACCGGATTTCCGGGGAACTGCAGCCGGAGGACTACCGCAAGATCCTGGATGTGATCGAAAACATGGAGTTCAAGGAGTTTGTCGAGAAGGTGGCGCTGCGCTCGATGACCAAGGCGGTCTACAGCACCCAGAACCAGGGGCACTTCGGACTGGCCTTCGACGCCTACACCCACTTTACCTCGCCGATTCGCCGTTACCCCGACCTGGAGGTTCACCGCCTGCTAAAGGAGTACACCAGCAGCGGCAGGCCCCGCAAGACCAAGGCGCTGGCCCAGCGGCTGGACAGCATCTGCGCCCAGAGTTCGCAGCGTGAGCGGGTGGCAATTGACGCCGAACGGGAGTACACCCGTATCAAGTCGATGCAGTTTCTTTCCAAAAAAATCGGCAATACCTACGACGGCGTGATTTCTGGGGTGACCTCTTTCGGAATTTTCGTTGAGCTGACCCACTACCTGATCGACGGGCTGGTGCATGTGTCGGAGATGAGCGGTGATTTTTTTACCTTTGATGCAGAGAACTACCAGTTTGTCGGCAAGAAGTCGGGTAAAACCTACCGCATTGGCGACCCGATTAAGGTGAAGATCAAGAACGTTTCGATTGAAGAGCAGCGGGCCGATTTTACGGTGGTGAAATAGTACGGCGGCCTGTGGGCACGCGTGCAGTCTTGGCCTGACGAGCTGCCGCCCTGCGGCGGTGGCTCGTCTATAAGATTGCATTTTTTTATTAATTATTGGTGAGGTGGAGTTATGACTCAGAAGAATATTCTCTACAAGAGTTCGGAAGGTATGAACCGGGCCGGTTTTGCCGATTTTTTACGCAGAGTGGCCGATAAAATCGAAAGCGGAAAGGTGAGTTTTCAGGCTCAGCAGGGGATTGTCGAGGTCGATATTCCCGAGGATGTGGTTGTCGATGTAAAGCTGACGGAAAAGAGTAAGTCCGGGGGCAAGAAGATCGATTTCGAGATCGAGGCCGACTGGATAAAGGGCGGCCGGTCTTCCGAAGGGATCAAACTGGCCTGAGTCGGCAGTAAAAGCGAGGTACTTTATGGAATCATCCGCTCTTCCGCAGTGGAATCTGGCGGCACTGTACGATGGTGTCGATGACGTTCGATATGTGAAATTGAAACAGAGTATTCAGGATTCGGCCCGGGAGTTTTCCGGGGTGGTGAAGGACGAGGAGTTTAGGCAGGAGCGGACTGCCGGCTGGCTGGAGCGCTGTATTGAGCTCTACAACCGGCTGGGAGACTCCTTTGAGCAGCTGGATGCCTTTATTACCATGTGGTATACCACCAACACCACCGACCCGCAGGCCCTGGCCGAGCTGAATGCACTTGAAGATCTCGGGCTCGAAGTACAGGCGGCGGAGGTGCTGTTCAAGAACAGTCTGGCTGCGGTTTCCGGAAAGCTGGCTGAGGTGTATGCGGCCGAGCCGGAGCTGGAGAACTACCGCTATTTCCTGGAGGAGCAGTTATTTTTCCAGCAGCACCAGATGAGTGTGGCCGAGGAGTCTCTGGCGGCTGACCTGATGCGGTCGGGGGGCAGTGCCTGGAGCCGGTTATTTCAGTCGGTTTCATCCACCGCCTCGGCCGAGTGGTCCGGCGGGCGCAAGACCGTGACCGAGCTGCGGGGCCTGGCCTTTGCTGCCGACCGGGAGGTACGCCGTAGCGCCTGGCGGAAGGAGCTGGAGGCGGTCGAGCGGGTCGAGCTGCCGCTGGCGGCCGCGTTGAACGGGGTAAAGGGTTTTACCGTGAGTCTGAATCGCCGGCGGGGGTACGCCTCTGCGCTGGAGAAATCGGTGCAGCAGGCCCGCATCAGCCGGCAAACCCTGGATGCACTGATCGGGGTGATGGAGGAAGCGCTGCCGGTGTTCCGCGATTATCTGAAGGGCAAGGCTCAGCTGCTGGGCTTGGACCGGCTGGCTTTTTATGACCTGTTTGCGCCGGTAGGCGGTGAGATGTCCACCTGGACGTTTGCGGCGGCCCGCAACTTTATTCTGGATTACTTCCGTTCCTTTTCCTCCGAACTGGCCGATTTCGCCGCCGATGCTTTTGCGCAGGGCTGGATAGACGCCCGTCCGCGCTCCGGCAAGGTTGGCGGTGCCTACTGCATCAGCCTGCCAGATCGGAAGAGCACACGTCTGAACTCCAGTCACTCCGGAGAATC
>CAZAMY010000225.1:0-4913 GCA_964485995.1 uncultured Sediminispirochaeta sp. | reverse complement strand
AGGGGATATGGTTTCGCCTGTTTAATACACCTCAGAAGTGGGGTGAGGAGTATCTTCCGAAGTACGCCAGGGGTTAAAAGGACAGAGAGGCGGGGAGAAATGTCTGTATCACAATGCTTGTAACACTGAGATGTTTTTTTTCAATTTTGCGCTAAGCTTCGGGACAGTCTATTATGGATACATGGTTTTCGAGGCTTGCTCAACGGCATCCACTATCTGCTGGTAGCCGGTGCAGCGGCAGAGGTTGGCGTTGATGCCCTTGCGGATCTCTTCGCGGGAGGGGCGTCTATTTTTGAGTAGAAGTGAGTAAGCGGACAGAACCATGCCGGGTGTACAAAAACCGCATTGAATAGCCCCGGCATCGATAAATGCCTGTTGAATGGGATGCAGGGTACCATCTGTCTGCTCCAAGCCCTCAATAGTGGTAATTCGCTTTTCGGCTACGCTGCTCACCTTAGTCAGGCAGGAGCGGCGGGCCGCATCGTCAATCAGCACCGTGCAGGCCCCGCAGGCACCGGTACCGCAGCCGTTTTTTGTTCCGGTAAGGTTCAGGCGCTCGCGGATATAATCGAGCAGATTCATATTCAAATCGGATTTGCTCAAGGCGTGTTCAACTCCGTTCACAGTTATTACAGATGACTTATCTCCAGTGCTCATTTCAACTCCTCGGGATTCACTTTAATAGGAAGATCATGGTAGCGTATACCCGTCGCGTTATACACCGCATTGGCGATGGCCGGGGCGATTAGTTCGAGGGCCGGCTCGCCGATACCCTTTGCTTTGGTAGGCGATTGCGGATCGGGGTTTTCGACTATGATGCCGGTCATATCGGGCAGTTCGCGGGCTTTCGGTATCTTGTAATGATTCAAATCCATATGAACGAATTTTCCGTCTTCAATCTCCAGGTCTTCGGTCAGTGCCATACCGACCCCCTGAGCGATACCGCCGAACATCTGTCCAAGCACCATTGCACGGTTGACTGCACGGCCGATATCGTGGCCGGCAACGATATTCTGCAGTTTTACTTTTCCGGTTTTTTTGTTAACCGTCAGCTTTACCGCCTGGCAACTGTACACATAGGTGAAATAAGCGTCGCCCTGTCCGGTCTCCTCGTCCCAGGAGACATCCGGGGCCTGAAAGCTGCCAAAGGCGTAGGGGTACACACGCTTGAGGAAGAGGTGATGCATAGCCTCGTCCCAGGAAATTTTCGAGTCATCATCCGGACCGAGGATACAGTCATTTTCAAACCTGACCTCATCCGGCCGGCACTGCAGCACATCGTACAAGTTATCGGCGATGAGCTGCTTGAGCTTCTGTGCAGCAACCGTCACTGCACCACCGCCCATAATGGTTCCGCGGGTGGCAACCGTAGTACCGCCGTCCGGAATATTACTGGTGGATGAACGTTTGTATTTAATGCGATCGAGTTTCACTCCGAGCTGTTCGGCCAGCAACAGCAGCATTACAGATTCTGAGCCCTGCCCGTTCTCATGAATGCCGGTCTCTAAAAGAATCGAACCGTCGAACTGACAGTTGATGACACTCGAACAGAAATCCATTCCCTCGGCGCCCAGACTCGAACCGCGATAACTGATGGAAAGACCAATTCCGTATAGCTCATCATCTTCGGACGCACCGCGGGAACACTTTTTCAGTTTCTCTTCATATCCTATTTCAGAGGCGACTTTATCCATTACCTGCTCCAGGCTGACCGTGTGGGTATCGAGTACCTGACCAGTAACGGTTTCCCCGTCCTGTTTGACCATATTCATCCGCCGGTAGTCCAGCGGGCTGATTCCGATGCGTTCGGCAGCGATATCGCTGATCTGTTCAACTGCGAAGTTCACCTGCGGGGCACCGAAACCGCGCATCGCACCGGTGACCGGATTGTTAGTGGCCGCACACAAGACATCTGCATACACATGATCAACCGCATACGGGCCGAAACACTGGGCAGTGGATCTCCAGTTCACCCACGGGCTGACCGAGAGATATGCACCGCCGTCAGAAATCATTCGTACCTGAACAGCCTTCACCCGGCCGCTTTTTTCCAGTCCGACTTTATATTTCAATTTATAGGGATGACGTTTGTAACTCTCACGTATCGACCATTCGCGGGTGTAGTTCAGCTTGACCGGCCGGTTCAAAATACGGGCAGCCATCGCCGCACGGGCGCAAACCACTGCGGCAGTATCGTCTTTTCCACCGAAACCGCCGCCGGTGGGAGGTTGGTACACCTCGATTTTGGAGAGTGGCTCGCCGAGGAGAGCCCCAACAAACCGGCGGGTACTGAAGGGGTGCTGCATACTGCCGTATACCTCCATTACCCCGTCCTGACGCGGAACACACACGGCTGCTTCGGGTTCCATATATGCGTGTTCGATAAACTGGGTAGAGAACTCCTCTTCGAGCACTACATCGCAATTTTCTAATTCATTCGGGGCATCGCCGCGGCGCATTTTGTGATGATTCATCAGGTTGCTGTTTTTTATTTCTCGAACCACCGGACTGTCAGGGGAGAGCGCCTCCTCCGGGTCTGACACTACCGGCAGGGGATCGGCAGAAATCTTCACCTTCTCCACAGCCGCCAGCGCATGCTCCCGGGTCTCCGCTACAATAAGTGCCACCACATCCCCGGCAAACATGATCTTCTTCTCGGCAAACATGCAGTAGTCCATCTCGATTTGCCCAAAACGGACACTGCCGGGGACATCCGCGGCGGTAAGAACCGCCAGGACGCCGGCGGCCTGCCGGGCTGCCTGTGTATCCACCTTGAGATTTTCTGCATGAATATAATCACTATAAACCGGCACCGCATGGGCCATATTATAGAACTTCAAATCGTCACTGTACTTTGCCCTGCCAGTTACTTTTGCATATGCATCATTCCGAAATACTTTTCCGGAGGGTACCCTCATTCCATTACTCCTCGAGAAGTTTGCAACAGTTTACAACAATTTTCTGCCTGAATCAATAAAATTTTACTGGACAAGTCAGTTATCTGTTGTATAATGTTGCAAAATCATAAAGTGATAAAATATTATCTATTTAAGAGGTATAGCATGAGTAACACGGACGCTACAACAGCGAACCAGAACGGCGACCAGTCTATTGAACTGATTTACCAGCTCGAAGACCGTCCACCGTTCGTAGAAGCATTGTTTGCTGCCCTGCAGCACCTTCTGGCAATATTTGTCGGAATCGTCACCCCGCCGACCATTATTTGCGCGGTACTTGGACTTCCCATCGAAATTACTTCCTACATCATCAGTATGGCCCTGGTGGTATCCGGTGTATCTACCTTTATTCAGGCAAAACGGTTCGGACCGATCGGTTCGGGGCTCCTGAGTATTCAGGGTACCAGTTTCACCTTTCTAGGTGCGATTATTGCAACCGCCAGCAGCATCCTGTCCGCAGGAGGATCTCCAGAAATGGCACTCACCACCGTCTTCGGAGTCTGTTTCTTAGGTTCCTTCTTCGAGATGATCTTCAGCCGATTTCTCAAATTCCTGAAGAAGATCATTACCCCGCTGGTGAGCGGTATCGTAGTAACCCTGATCGGGCTCTCGCTGATCAAAGTCGGTATAACCGATATCGGCGGAGGTGCCGCCGCCCAGGGCAGCGAGTCTTTCGGCAGTCTGACCAACCTGATGCTGGCAGGAATCGTGCTGATTACCATCGTCATCTTCAACCGCAGTAAAAAAGCCTTCCTGCGCATGAGTGCCATTGTGATCGGCCTGGCAGTTGGATATATTGTAGCCGCCTTCATGGGGATGGTCGACTTCGGCAGACTGCAGGAGCTCAGCTGGGTCAATGTTCCGGTTCCCTTCAAATTCGGCTTTTTCCGCTTTGACCTCTCCGCATTCATCACCATCAGTCTGCTTTACTTGATTACCACGGTCGAATCTATCGGCGACCTGACCGCAACATCGATGGTCTCCGGACAGCCGATTGAAGGTGACAAATACATCAAGACCATATCCGGCGGTGTACTCGGTGACGGATTTAACTCCGCGATCGCAGCTATCTTCAACTCTTTTCCAAATACCACCTTCAGTCAAAACAACGGTGTTATCCAACTCACCGGTGTTGCTAGCCGCTATGTCGGTTACTTTATCGCCGGACTTCTGGTGCTGTTCGGTATGTTTCCGGTTATTGGCGGTGTTTTCTCACTAATTCCCGCACCGGTGCTCGGTGGCGCCACCATCATCATGTTCGGTACTGTTGCTGCCTCCGGTATCAAGATTATTGCCTCCAGCATAATTGATCGCCGCGGCATCCTGATTATGGCCATCTCCTTCGGCCTGGGCCTCGGCGTCCTGATGGTTCCGGATGTAGTAAAATCATTCCCCGGCGTGCTGAACTCGATCTTCAGCGAACCGATCACTACCGGTGGACTCACCGCGATCTTCCTGAACATTGTGCTCCCACGCTCCTACAGAGCTCAAAAGGTTCATGAGAACCTGAGAACCGATCTCACTTAATGAGATTATGAACGCAGTACGGCCGCCCGGCTGGAGACAGTCACTACGGGCGGCCATTTTTTTTTAAGCAGAGATTCTAAAGGGCTATGTCCTGGCCTTCGACTTCACTGACCAGGGCCTCGAACAGAGTAATCACATCCTTGTTCATTTTTCTCAAAGAAGCTGAGAGCTTGCGCGCAATCTGCATGGTAATTTTAAACCCCATATACGGATTCTCCTCACAAAACTGCAGAAAATCGTGGCGCGAGAGAATAAACAGGGTGATATCACTTTCAGCCACTACGGTTGCCGAGCGCTTGTCTTTGTCGATCAAGGCCAGCTCGCCGAAGTACACGTTGTCATCCTCATGCAGAATAACAACTGTGTAGGGCTGGTTCTGCAGAGTGGTCTTCTGGATGCGTACGGTACCGGAAACCAGGATATAGAGAC
>CAZAMY010000224.1:0-4926 GCA_964485995.1 uncultured Sediminispirochaeta sp. | reverse complement strand
GAAAAACCCATGTAGAGATAGATCTGGATGCAATCGAACAGAATATACACACCCTTTGGGATCGGGCCGGTCGGGACAAAGCCTATATGGTGCTGCTGAAGGCCGATGCCTATGGACATGGAAACGTGGCGGTAGGGCGACTGGCCGAGGAATTGGACATATTTGCCGGCGGGGTGGCAGCTCTCGAAGAGGTGGAGTATCTGCGTAACAAGGGAGTGCGACTACCTCTGCTGTTGCTGGAAGATCTTTTTTTTGATGAAATCGCCCCCGCCTTCGAGAGAAACGTAAAGTTCAGTATCTCAACGCTGGAATATGCCCGGGAACTGAATAAAGTTGCCGAGAAGATGCACACCACAGCCCGGGTGCACGTGAATGTGGATACCGGGATGGGAAGGATGGGGGTGCAAGCCGCGCATGCGCTCGACTTCTTCAAAAGCCTGCAGGAGTTACAGCGGCTGCAGGTTGAAGGTATCTTTACCCATTTTCCGGGTTCAGATGAGAGGGACAAGCGTTTCAGTTATCAGCAAATCGAGCAGCTGCGTGAGCTGCGGGCGGAGCTGAGTAAAATGGGGATAGAACCGCAGTATACCCATATAGCCAACAGCGGGGCGGTTCTCGATTTTCCGCAGGAATCGGCACTGCAGCTTATTCGACCGGGAGTAGCAACCTTCGGCATGTATCCCAGCGGAGCGGTAGACCACTCGGTGCCGCTGAAGGAGGCCTTCACACTGAAAAGCGCCTTCATCAAAGTCGATAGTTTTCCGGAGTACGCCAGCATCGGCTACGGGCGAAGCTTTGTCACGCAGCGGCCAAGCCGCATCGGAGTGCTGCCAATCGGCTACGGCGATGGATTCGTACGCGACTATTCGGGGAATGCGGAGGTAATCGTGCATGGCCGGCGGGCGCCGGTAGTGGGGCGTGTGTCTATGGACATGATCACTGTAGATCTGACCGATATCCCCGAAGCGGTGCAGGTGGGGGACGAAGCTGTCTTGTTGGGCCGGCAGCAGTGGGAGGATCGCAGTGAACAGATTACCAGCGAGGAGCTGGCCCGGCGGGCGAATACCATTACCTATGAGGTGACCTGTCTGATCGGTAAACGCGTGCCCCGGGTCTTCCTGCGCAAGGGGTGGAAAATCGGGGTCGATGCAATGAGCGGCTCATTTCTCTCCTGGGTGAATAACTAATATAACAATGGATATATATTACCGATCTATTCACAGATTGATTCAAATTATTCAGATTCGATAATTATAGGATGATATTATTGATGTAAAGCTCATTTTTGCGAAATAATACTTTTTTTATTATAATTAATGTGCTACCTTAAGTGAAAAGCTTGACTGCCTAGAAGGCAGTCAATATATTGAATTTCAGACCATCATGACAAAAATACAAAGGAGGATTACATGGCCGGTCCTGAAGAACTAAAATTCCAAAAATCTCACGAGTGGACCCGGGTTGAAGGGTCAACCGCGTACGTGGGTATTTCCGACCATGCTCAGGAAGAGCTGGGCGATATCGTTTTCGTAGAGCTGCCGGAAGTTGATGACGAGTTCGAAGCTGGTGAAGAGGTGACCAACATCGAATCTGTGAAAGCGGCTTCTCCGCTCTACGCGCCTGTTTCCGGTAAAATTGTGAAAGTGAACGAAGAACTCGAGGATGCACCGGAACTGGTCAATCAGAAACCGTGGGACACTTTTATTTTTGCAATTGAAATGAGCGACAGCTCCGAACTCGACAAACTGCTCTCCTACGAAGAATATCAAAAGGCGATCGAGGAAGAGGAGTAGAAGGCTTCTTTTTCTATAGACAAGGAGCGTGCCTATGTTCCCGTATTTACCCCATACCGATCAGGAAATAAAGGAGATGCTGTCTGACATCGGAGTCGACAGCATCGACGAACTATTTGCTGATATTCCCGAGAAAATTCGCCACAAAGGCGATTTGAAGCTTCCGAAAAGTCAATCCGAACTGGAAGTATATAGCCGGCTGCAGGCGCTTGCTGATAAAAACCAGCACGCAGTGTCATTTCTGGGCGCCGGTATTTACGATCATCTCATCCCCAGCACCGTAGGTGCGATTATGGGGCGGACGGAGTTCTACACTTCGTACACCCCCTACCAGGCCGAGATTTCACAGGGAGTTCTGCAGGCTATCTTTGAGTTTCAGACCATGATGTGCGAGCTCACCTCATTAGAGGTGTCCAATGCATCCCTGTACGACGGACACACCGCCGCCTCGGAAGCCTGCGCACTGGCTATCAACAGTACCCGTAAAACCGATACCATTCTCTACTCGAGTACGATTCACCCCTATACCAAACAGGTGCTGGAGACCTTCTTCGAAGATCTGAATGTGAAGCTGGTGCAGCTGCCGGAAAAAGACGGAGTGCTCGATACATCTTCTATAAAGGATAAACTGAGCGATAACGTAGCCGCCCTGCTGGTGCAGAGTCCGAACATTTACGGCATACTCGAAGATTATAGCGGCATAGCCGACATGCTGCACGAAAACAAATCGCTGTTTATCGTATCCTCCAACCCGATGTCCCTGGGCGCGCTGAAGAGTCAGGGCGAGTGGGGGGCCGACATTGCCATCGGTGATACCCAGCCCTTCGGACTACCGGCGTACTACGGCGGACCGTCGGTGGGCTATATTGCCGCTACAGAAAAAGTGCTGCGCAAGATGCCCGGCCGCATAGTCGGTCAGACCGAGGACGAGGAGGGCAAACGCGCCTTCGTACTCACCCTGCAGGCCCGGGAACAACACATCAAGCGCGAACGGGCAACCTCGAACATCTGTTCGAATCAGGCCCTGGCGGCGCTCGGTACAACCGTGTACCTGGCCACGGTCGGAAAGCAGGGGCTCAAAGAGCTGTCAGAGCAGAATATGCAGAAGGCGCATTATTTGGCGGAAAAACTACAGAAGGAAGCCGGCCTAAAACTGCTGGCCGACCGGCCCTTTTTCAACGAGTTTACCCTCACGCTGCCGAAGCCGGCCGCCGGGGTAGTATCCGCCATGGAAAAAGACGGTATATTTGCCGGCGTAGCACTGAACGAGCTTGACTCTTCAATGCCTGAGAACCTGCTGACAGTTGCCGTAACCGAAAAGCGGACCGCCGACGAGATAGACCGCTACATACAGAGCATAAAGGGGGCCCTGAAATGAGTGCGCTCTTAAAAGACAAACTGATATTCGAACGCTCCCGGCAGGGACGCCGGGGTTTCCGGGTTCCCGAACTCGATATTCCGTCCGAATACGATAAAAAGCCAACCGAAATGGTAGAGGCGCAATTCCTGCGGCAAAAGGACACCTCGCTGCCGGAGGTCTCGGAAGTCGATGTAATCCGGCACTATACCCGGCTTTCACAGAAGAACTACTGCGTCGACCTGGGCTTCTATCCCCTGGGCAGCTGTACCATGAAGTACAATCCTAAGATCAACGAAGCGGTGGCCGGGCTCTCCGGATTTACCGCTCTGCACCCGCTGCAGCCGCAGCACAGCACCCAGGGGATCCTGGAGCTGATGTACGACCTGACCGAGCGGCTCTGCGCGGTAACCGGTATGAACTGGGGCACTCTGCAGCCCTTCGCCGGCGCCCACGGCGAGTTCACCGGGATGAAGTTCTTCAAGACCTACTTCAAGCAGCGCGGCGAAACCAACCGCACTAAGGTACTGGTGCCCGACTCTGCTCACGGAACCAATCCCGCATCAGCCCACATCTCGGGCTTCGATGTAGTGGAAATAAAGTCCAACGAAAAGGGTATGGTTTCGGTTGAAGATCTGAAACAGCATCTTGACGAGAACCTGGCCGGCATCATGCTGACCAACCCCAATACCGTCGGCATCTACGAAGAAGATATCGCCGAAATTGCCGCGCTGGTGCACGAGGCCGGGGGGCTCCTGTACTACGACGGGGCCAATCTGAACGCCGTCATGGGCAAGAGCCGCCCCGGCGACATGGGATTCGATGTGGTACACCTGAACCTGCACAAAACCTTCTCCACACCCCACGGCGGCGGCGGACCGGGCAGCGGCGCGGTCATGGTGAACAAGAAACTCGAGCCCTACCTGCCGGCACCCACGGTACGGAAAAAGGACGGGCAGTACTACCTGGAACACGACATACCCAATTCGATGGGCCGCATCAGCGGTTTTTACGGGAACATCGGTGTGCTGGTACGGGCCTACAGCTACATCAGCACCATGGGCTCCGACGGTCTGCAGCGCGCCTCCGAACTGGCGGTTTTGAACGCCAACTACCTGAAAGAGAAGCTGAAAGGGCGCTACTACCTGCGCTACGATCGGGTGTGCAAACACGAGTTCGTCCTGTCGGCTGAAAAAATGAAGGACCAGCACGGCATCACCGCTCTGGATGTGGCGAAGGGCTTGCTGGAGTACGGGGTTCACGCCCCGACCGTCTACTTTCCGCTGGTGGTGCACGAGGCCATGATGATAGAGCCCACCGAGACCGAGTCGAAGGAATCGCTGGATAATTTCATCGAAATTATGCACGAAATTGCCGATCTGGCCGAAAAAGACCCTGAGAAGCTGCACGAAATGCCGCTCTCTACACCGGTCCGCCGGGTAGATCAGGTGAAGGCGGCCAAACATCCGGTCCTGCGCTGGCAGCCTGAGGCCGAATAGTGCCGGAGGCTGAATAACGGCGGCGCTCCAACAGGCCGGCCGTATCGGCCGTCACTTAAGATCTGCGGCGGCTGTGCCGATTGGCACCCGCCGGCTTAGTAAAACATCACGGCGCCTGCAGCGAGTTCTTCACTCCTGCCGGCGCCTTTTTTTGTGCCCCGCCCATGTCGTCCGCCCGGCCCGCAGCTCACGTTTGGCTGCCGCGGCGTCCCTAGCGGCCCGTAGCGCATACCCGGCCAGCCCCAGCCCGGCCAGCAAGACAAACCAGTTGCCCCAG
>CAZAMY010000223.1:0-4926 GCA_964485995.1 uncultured Sediminispirochaeta sp. | reverse complement strand
CGCTTCAGGCGGGTGCCCAATTGACGTTCTGCGATAAGTTCCGCCACCAGGCTGCCGAGTCCGCCGTGGACCGAATGCTCCTCTACAGTCAGCACGGTCTCATGGCTGCTCAAAATCTGTTCGAGTTGATCGTAATCTATCGGGCGTATTGAAGATACTCCCACTACCGATGTATCTATGCCCTCCTGTTGCAGGGTTTCGGCAGCTGTAATGCAATGGTGAACCGAGGTTCCCAGCGCCAGCATAACCAGTTGTCCTCCCTGCCGGTGCACAGTCAGTTTTCCAGGTTGAAAGCCCGCTGCTGTGGCCGTCAGGTTTTCAGCTGAAATTGAATCGAGTCGGATATACACCGGACCTTCTGTATGCAGCACGTGGCGAAATAAGTGGGCGGTTTCTCGGGGGTCCTGAGGAGCAAAAATCGATATGGCCCCGAAACCGCGCATAATCGAAATGTCGTCGATTGAGTGGTGTGTCGGCCCCAAGGCACCGTAGGCAAACCCCGGATTCAAACCGACCAGTTTAACATTGGTTTCGGAATAGCAGATATCATTTTTTACTTGCTCATTCGAGCGGTTGAGCAGGAAGGGTGCCGCATTGGCGGTTATCGGGACCATTCCTCCGAGAGCCATGCCGGCGGCAGCTCCCACAAGATTCTGTTCCGCAATGCCTACATTTACCACTTTGTCTCCAAACTCTTCCTGAAACGGTTTAATTTTTGATGTCGAGGTTGAGTCGCTTACCAGGACCACCAAATTGGTTCCGGCCTGCGCTTCTTCTATCATAACATCGACCATGGTCTCACGCATTCCCTTTTTCATACTACTCAAGCTCCTTAATTGCCGCGTAGACTTCATCGCCGACCGGGATGCGATGATGCCAGGCAGCTTTGTCTTCGATGAATGAGATACCCTTGCCTTTGATTGTTCGCGCCAGGATCAGCTTCGGCTTTCCATTATCTGCCGGTAAACTCTGGAACACTTTTAGAAGCTCTTCGGGGTCATTTCCATCGGCGTAATACACTTCAAAGCCGAATGCCTCCCATTTTTTTGAGAGCGGTTCCAGCTGCATAATAGTTTCGGTCCTGTCGGCAAGCTGCAGGGTGTTTCGGTCAACAATGACAATTAAATTGTCCAGTTTGTAATGCGCTGCGGCCATAGCTGCTTCCCAGTTGGAGCCTTCGGCCAGCTCGCCGTCGCCCAACAGTACATAGGTTTTCCAGGTCAAGTTCTGCTTTTTAGCCGACAGAGCCAGACCGAATGCAACCGGCAGCCCATGCCCCAGCGCCCCGGTATTGAACTCGACTCCGGGAGTTTTTTGTCGTACCGGGTGGCCCGGCAGGTGGGAATCGGCCTGTAGATAGGTGTCCAGCCAGCTTTTGTCAAAAAAGCCGGCGGTGGATAGGGTGCAGTACAAGCCTCCGGCTCCGTGGCCTTTACTCAGTACAAAGCGGTCGCGGTCGGGATCACCGGTGCGCTCGGCGTTTACACCCAATACATGGAAATAGAGAACCGAAAGAATATCCGTTTCGGAAAGATCGGCGCCGGTATGTCCTTCTCCGGCATGGGAGTTCATCTCGATTATTTTTTTACGGATGATCCGTGCTTTTTCTTTTATACTATCCGGTGAGAGTAAATGACTATTTTCCATGTATCCTCCATAATAATCGCCTGAAGTATGATTCAAAGATAGCATTAACGAAAATATATGTCAATTTTATCTTGTTATTATTTTGTTTTATTTTCGAAAAAGCGTGTAAAAATTGGTATATAGGGGTTATATTGAAAAAAATAGTAAAAATTTGTTTGACAGTAGAAAATAATCGTGTTAATACAAAAGATATATTAAACAATAAATGCCTTAGGAGGGAAAAAGGTGAAAAAAACATTGTTTCTTTTAGTTTTATTTTCGTTTTTGTGTGCTGCAGCTGGAGTATGGGCTGGAGGGCAGCAGGAGGCCGAAGCGGAAGGAGAGGCGCAGAGTAAGCTGATCTATATTATTACCCCTTCTCATGACAACCCCTTCTTCAAGACCGAGGCTGTTGCCGCTGAAGACGAAGCCAAGAAACTCGGATATCAAACCCGTGTACTCAGTCATGATGATGATGCCAACCTGCAGGACCAACAGTTTGGGAACGCAATTGCCGCCGGTGCTGCAGCTATTATCTGTGACAATGCCGGTGCCGATGCATCGATCGGACCGATCAAACGGGCAAAAGAGGCTGGAATTCCCACTTTTCTGATTGACCGCGAAATAAATGAAACCGGCATAGCCGTAAGTCAAATTGTGTCCAACAACTATCAGGGCGCGGTAATTGGTGGTGAGAAGTTTGTTGAGCTGATGGGTGAGTCAGGCAAGTATGTCGAGTTGGTCGGAAAAGAGTCCGATACGAATGCCGGTATCCGGTCGAAGGGGTATCACGAGGTAATCGACCAGTATCCGGACCTTGAGATGGTAGCCCGCCAGAGTGCCAACTGGAGCCAGACCGAAGCTTACTCAAAGATGGAGTCCATCATCCAGGCCAATCCTGATATCAAGGGTGTTATCTGTGGAAACGATACTATGGCAATGGGTGCCATGGCCGCGCTCAACACCGCCGGTATGGGCGATGTAATCGTAGTCGGATTTGACGGGTCTAATGATGTGCGGGATTCCATTTTAGCTGGTGATATTAAAGCTACCGTGTTGCAGACCTGTGCCTACAATGCACGTCTGGCAGTGCAGCAGGCTGACAAATATATAAAAACCGGTTCTACCGGTGCACCGGAAAAACAGCTTACCGACTGTGTACTGATCGATAAGACCAATGCCGACAAACTGGATAATTTTGTACTCAGCGAATAATTTATGTGAAATAATGTTCACGAGGCCGGAGGAGATTTTTTCTCCTCCTGCCTTTTAACGCATACAGGAGAGCAACAATGGTACACAAGGCATTACACACAATCATTCACATTTTTATTTTTTTGGTATGCCTGCTTGTAGCCGGCAGCTGCACTGTGGTAAAGCACGACCAGCAGTCAGAGTCGGAAGAGAATGAGATATCAATCTACTTCGACAACGGAGAGTTTGATGCCAAACTCTATGTGGAGTCCGTGTGGGAAGAGGCTGTAATTCCGCGTATTGAAAAAGAGGCAGTTGAAGCCGAGGTGCTGTTTAATACCCTCAATTCGGATCCATCCACGGCAATTGAGAAGTATGGATACAGGATTGAAATAACCGCACCCTACAATTTCATGGTCAAGGGAACGGCTACCATAACCCAGGCTAATGTAAAATCGGCTGCAGCTACCGTTTCAATTGATACGAATGGTCCTGACGGCAATCCGATAGAAATTCAAATCGGTCCGGTGCTTAAGGGAACCGCAGTGCGCGACTCTATGGATTTTATCAAGTTTGAGGATTTTACTAATCAACTGGAGTTTGCCAATATTTCCCGGGAAATGAATAACCGTATAAAAGCCACCATCCTGGCATCGCTCAAGCGCGAGAACCTGGTCGGGGCAAAAATTCGGTATATTGGTGCCTTTCAGTGGGTTGAGGGGAAAGGCGTGCTTATCACACCGGTCGATTTAGTGGTGGAGGAGTAACTATGCCGGTGACACGAACAGATGAGGTGATCCTCCGAGCCGAAGGAATCTACAAACAGTATCCCGGAACCCTGGCGCTGAATAACGTTGATTTCAAAATATACAGGGGCAAAGTAAATGTACTGGTGGGGGAAAACGGAGCCGGAAAATCCACCCTTATGAAGATACTCGCCGGAGTAGAAGACCCGAGTGCCGGAAAAATCTACCTCAACGGGAAAGAGATCCAGATTACCTCACCTACTGAGGCGTCGGAGAACGGGATTGGAATTATCTATCAGGAGATGAACCTGTTTCCCAACCTCAACGTCAGTGAAAACATCTTTATAACCCGGGAAAAAACCGATAAAACCGGGAGAATTGACAGCACCTATCAAGATAACTACACCCGGGGATTGATGGAAAAATTGCACCAGAATATTGATCCGCAGGCCCTGGTCAGTTCGTTACGTATCGGACAGCAGCAGATTGTGGAAATTGCCAAGGCACTTTCACAAGAGACAGAGATTTTAATTATGGACGAGCCTACTTCGGCCCTTTCTACGGCTGAGGTGGAGATACTATTCAATATTATCGATGAATTAAAGACCCATGGGGTTGCGATTATCTATATTTCGCATCGCCTCGAGGAGCTGCTGCAGATCGGCGACTACATTACCATCCTCCGGGATGGACAAAAGGTGGCTGAAGAGGAGATTGAATCGATCAATTTGGAGTGGATTGTCCGGCAGATGGTAGGTGGTGATGAAAAAGAGGTTTTCTACGATGAAAACCATACCATCGGGGATGTTGTCCTCGAGTGCAGACATATATTCCTGCCGCATGAGAGCGGGGCGTTTGCGGTTAACGATGTCTCCTTTACCCTGCGGCAGGGGGAGATTCTGGGGATTTACGGTTTGATGGGGGCGGGCCGGTCGGAACTACTGGAAACGCTGATGGGGGTGCACCCCGAAGCTACTGGCGAAATTTATATCGATGGAAAAGAAGTCAAGAGCACTAGAATCGGTGAACGTATCCGCGATGGATTTGCATTAATTCCGGAAGACCGGCAGCGGGAAGGGCTGGTAAAAACCATGAGTGTTCTTCAAAACATGACCCTGGCCAGTCTGTTCCGTTTAGCCATAAAAGGAGTACACCTCAAGGGAAGTACGGAAGAAGCCGAGGCCCAGCAGCTTATTCGGGAAATGTCCCTGAAAACCGCCGGAACCGGGGTGCTCGTCTCCAGCCTCAGCGGCGGAAATCAGCAGAAGGTGGTAATTGGAAAGAGTTTGCTGACCCAGCCCAAAATACTACTGATGGACGAGCCAACCCGCGGTATAGATGTGGCGGCCAAGGGGGAGGT
>CAZAMY010000222.1:0-4952 GCA_964485995.1 uncultured Sediminispirochaeta sp. | reverse complement strand
AAAAGACGCTGCGGTACAAATTCATGCTCTCGAGAACCGCAACCTTGACCTCGACGGTATCCGCTTCTGCCTTCTGCTCTTCAGCAGCCGCAGAATCGGATTGTGCCGGCAGCTGGGTAAGTGCTGCGGCACATAAAAAAAACACGCCGGCTACACACGTTATACTCTGCTTCATAATCTTCATAAAAGATACCTCTATTTGATTAGTTTTATTAAAAATGTAGTATTTACTTCATTTCTATCTAATACAGACGTATTCACATACCTGTACTCGGGTCTATCCTATACTAATCAATAATTCTATATCAATAAAACTAAAGTATGAAAACACGCACTTTTTAGAGTTTGAGTAGTTTTACTTAGTGACCCGGCGCGGTCCGACCGCCGATCCGGGTCATACGTCACGCACGATAGCCTCTATAAGAGCAGATCGTCCAGTTTCCGTTTGGGCACATGATGCACCTGCTTCTCATCCCGGTAGTATTTTATACTCTCCCGGTCCGCTGCCGCTTCCAGTACCACCTTTTCGACCGGTACCCCCAGCGCAATCACGTTCATTATCTCATACCGGCTGTCCAGTTCAATCAGTTTGGCCCACTCCGGCCGGTTGATTGAAGCAAAAATACAGCCGCCGTAGCCCCTTTCTACTGCCGCAAGCAGTATTGTCTGCATGGCGATGCCGGCATCGGTCTTAGAAGCCACATCTTTCACCTCTGTATCGCGAATTACTGTGATGTAGGCGACCGGGCGTTCACCCTCTACCGGACCGTCCCAGTCTTGCAGATAGCCGGCCCACTTGAGCAGTGGGAACAATTTATCTGTCTCGCTCTTTTCCGCGCTCAAGTGATACCGCAGCGGCTGCAGATTCGCTCCGCTCGGTGTCAGCCTGGCAGTTTCTATCAACTCCCTTAAATCGCTTTCTCCTATTCGAGCTTTTTCATCGAACCGGCGATAACTTCTATTCTTGCTGGCTAAATCAATAATACTCATTCCGCCTCCCTGCTTTGCTTTTGAAATCTGATGTCTACAGCTTACTATAGCACAATGGCGGGCAGTTTGTAATCTTCATTCTCATGTGGATATAGGTATCATTCCCCCTCAACTTGCCTATTCGCCCTTTCTGATATATTCTCAATAAAAACATAAAATAAGGGAAAGCAAGATGAAGAGAACCGTATTATCAATGCTTCGCCACGCGTCCGATGATTTCAAAAATATCACTTACGTTGCCACCAAAACCGGTCAAGGCTGGGTGGAAAAGGACTTTCAGACAGTGCTGCGGGATTCCCGGGCAACGGCGGCGGCTCTGCGTTCAAGAGGCTTCGCAAAGAACGACACAATCGCGCTGTATGCCGAGGGCAGTTCCGACTGGGTTATCAGTGAATTCGCCACATTGTGGACCGGCTGCATTTCCGTTCCACTTTCCATTAAGCTTCAGCCTGAAGAGATTCCATTTAGAATCAACCATTCAGAGGCTAAAGCCGTGTTTGTATCTAAAAATATGCTCCCGAAAATAGCTGCCGTTTACTCACAGTTCAAACCGAAACATGTGCGGCTGATAGTAATCGATGAGGACGGCTCGGATTTATCCAAAATGCGAGAACTCGCCGGCGAGAAGGCTGCCCCGCAGGTCGAGTTGTTCCGGGATCTGCTGCTGGAAGGCTACCGTACTCAGGAAGACTATGAACTCGAATTGCAACGTGTAGAGGATGAAACCGAAGAAGATGATGTAGTTACAATCTCATATACATCCGGCACCACCGGCAACCCCAAAGGTATTATGCTGACGCACCTCAACTACTATGCAAACTGCCGCGATTCCGTCGAGATGTTTGCAGTACCGCGTGCCGAGTACCGCACACTCATCATCCTGCCCTGTGACCACTCCTTCGCCCATACTGTGGGCATCTTTGCCGCCCTCTTCCGGGGAATTTCACTGTTCTTTGTCGATGCCCGCGGAGGTGGAATGGCGATTCTGCGGAACATCCCTATAAACCTGGCCGAAGTGGAGCCTACATTTCTGCTCACTGTACCGGCACTCACCGGAAATTTCATGAAAAAGATAAAAGCCGGTATAAAAGAGAAAGGCAAGCTAATCCAGGCTCTCTTCAACTGGGGGCTCTCCCACGCTATACGCTATCATGGAAACGGATACAACCGTCCTGGATTTGCCTTGCGTGTCGCCAGCTTTCTGCCCTATAAATTGGCCGATACGTTAGTTTTCAGCCAGGTCCGTCGGATTTTCGGGCGGCGTATACAATTCTGTGTAGGCGGCGGAGCACTTCTGGATGTGAAGCAGCAGGAGTTTTTTAATGCAATCGGAGTTCCGATTTATCAGGGTTACGGCTTAACCGAGGCGGCTCCGGTAATCTCGTCCAATCTTCCGAGTGTTCACAAGTTCGGCAGTTCCGGACGCACGGCTCCCACTGTGGAGTGCAGGATCCTCTCAGAGGACGGCAGTCAGGCCGCTGTCGGCGAGCGCGGTGAAATCGTAATTCGGGGCGATAACGTCATGAAGGGGTATTACAAGAATCAGTCCGCCACCGAGGAAACCATTAAGGATGGATGGCTGTATACCGGCGATCTCGGATATTTCGATCAGGACGGTTTTCTGGTGGTCGTAGGTCGTGCAAAGGCGCTCCTTATTTCAACCGACGGCGAAAAATACTCACCCGAAGGTATCGAAGAGGCCATAACTAACTCTACCGATGTGATCAGCCAGGTCATGCTCTACAACGATCATAACCAGTACACCTCTGCTCTGGTCGTACTCGACCAGCAGGGGGTGAAAGATTTGATCCAGCAACGGGGGATTAGCAATGCTGATGACCTGCTCTCTGAAATCAATTCGAGCCTGTATGCATTTCAGCAGGATCCGAATTATAAAGGCTTGTTTCCATCGGTATGGCTCCCGGCTACCTTCCAAGTACTCACAGAAGCTTTTAGCGAGGAAAACCAAATGATAAATTCAACTATGAAAATGGTAAGATACAAAATCATGCAGGCCCATGAGGACGCTATAGAGTATATGTACACTGAGGAGGGAAAAACGTTCACCAATCCGCGTAATAGAAAGGCCGTGCAGGCGCTCTTGCCTGAACTTAATTAGGCCAACATGCTGAACGGAGGTGCGGCAGCTGTCTGAGGAGCTGTGGGAGGAATCTTTTTTTATTTTACTTATCACTTTACCTGTGGTAAAACCATAAAGATAACTTATGAATTTGAACCGTTTGTTACAGAAACGAATCATTTTTTACACCGCAGCATTGTTCATAGCAGCCGTGACAATACTCTTTGCCACCTTTATACACTCTCCGGCAGCCGGCTCCTACCGCACGGAAACAGAGTGGAGCCTGTCGTACCAGGGACAACAGATGGGTACCTACTCACTGCCGATTTACAAAACCGGAGCTACACCCTCGCAGTTCGACACGGGAATATATACCCTTTCCTCCGAGGTTTCCATTCCGCAGAAACTGGAGGTGCCGCTGTTAGTGCTGCCCGAGGTTAATGCAAATGCATTTTCTGTTTCGATCGATGGCAGGCTGGTCGGGAGAATCGGCGATATGCAGAACGGCCGGACAAACCGTTGGAACACGCCGCACACCTTCATTCTTCCTGAGGCACTAAAAGCCGGTACCCACTCTATAGAAATACGGGGTTACGGCCTCTATGAAATCGGAATCAGCTCTATTCCGTATTTTCATGACGGCAACTCCTATTCACTGAAAATTCTTTTTCTTTACTTTTTTAACAATATCGCAGTAGCCTTCATCATAGGCGCATTGGTCATAGTGGTGCTGATCTTTATGATTACAGCCCGAACCATCGTCACCGAAAACAAGCATCGCTTCTTTTTGGCCGTCGGGCTCTTGGGTCTGGCTGTGTATCTTTTTGACTATCTCTATATTCCCTACCTTCCGGTTGAGTACTATGTATTCAAGAAAATCCCCCTGGCCGGGCTATACGTGGCTATCTTTTTCTCAATTCCGGGTTTTTTCGGCTATCACAACCACGGTCTGAGGTGGAGCGCTAAATTGGTAATGCTGCTCCCGGCATTGAGTTTCTTTGCCATCATTCTGTTTCCACAGGATATTTTTCAGGTTCGTGAGGTTTATAAGTACGCCAACCTCTCACTTTTCCCCTATATCATTCTGATGCACGCCTCGCTGATGCATCGCCGCGAAACCGACGACCGCAGCCGCCTGATAGTTTTTGGACTTACCTTCATGACCATCCTGGCGCTGCGGGATGTGGTGATGATAATTCTTGGAAAGGGAATCATGATTCTCTCACATCTGGGAATAGCAATTTTTTTACTGACCATCACCTTCGCATTTATCCGCGAAATGGCAGAATACTACACTCAGCTGGTAAAAATGGAGAAGTGGGCCGACGCTGTATATCAGGAATCTATGCACGATCCGCTGACCGGAGCTTTGAACCGCAAGGCTTTCGAGGTGTTGAAAAAGCTGCGGCCCGAACGATTCGCCATCATTATTCTCGATCTGGACGATTTCAAAGCCATAAACGACACGCACGGCCATCAGGCTGGTGACCAGGTGTTAACTGCTGTTGCAGATACGATTATACAAAATATCCGTAAGAGTGATTATCTGGTGCGCCTAGGCGGCGATGAGTTTGCGGTTATCTTGTTCGGCTGCGATTTGGAAACGGCCCGTAGCTCCGCTGAGAACCTACTCCGCCGTATTAAGAATCTGATTATTGAATATGAGGGGTTTAAGCTCAGAATTAGTTGTTCAATGGGGGTCGGCACTGTTCCGACTGCTGCGAATGTGGATGAACGTATGGTGGAAATAGACCAGTATATGTATAAAGCCAAACGGGCTGGTAAAGGACGTGTAGCGGTAGAATCATGAAGGCCGGCGCATAGCAGAGCTGTGCCGGGTTCAGCCGGGTGCATAAAAAAGAGGGAGCTGCCCGTAAATCGA
>CAZAMY010000221.1:0-5001 GCA_964485995.1 uncultured Sediminispirochaeta sp. | reverse complement strand
TTGAACTGCACTGATTTTGCGGACCCGCCGCAGGATGAGCGCAGTTGAAGTGAGTACTATCATCAGTGTAATGGCAGCTGCACCCAGCGGGATCAGGTGTTGAAGCAGGCTTTTCGAAGCGCCGCCGAGATAGAGCAGGAGGTCGCCGTTCAGGTAGCGGTACAGATAGTGTGCGGCCAGGTACCCGGTCAGTACTGCCAGGGTTCCAACGGCAAGGTATTTTGAGAGGTAGATCCGCTGTATATCCGCCGGCTGCATCCCGACCGCTTTCATAACGCCTATCTCCCGGTAGTCATCCTCCAAGGTGGCCAAGAGGGTAAAGCGCAGACAGAGCAGCGCAATTATCATGATCAACAGGCTGAGCAGGATTACGACTGCCGCTACGATTCCATCGGTAAGGGCATTCAGGGTTTTGAAAAGACGGTAGTCTACCGCTGGGCCTATTTTAGGCAGGCCGGAAGCCTGATACGCTTTAGAGAACTCATCAATCCTTTCACTGTCGTTGAGCATAAACTCGATCAGGTGCTCCCGTTCGGTAAAGTGTTCCTGCAGCATGCGGTAATCGGCCGGATGCACGAGAAAGCGCTTGGAATGTATTATTGAGGGATTCATCTGGGCATCCCGTAGAAAATGCGTGATGATGAAGCGCTGCTCCAGGGAGCCGGTTTTTATTATCAGGGAGTCTCCGGTTTCAATGTTTCGGTTCTGCAGATAGTAAATCGGAACCCCAATTTCGCCCCGATCGACCTGCAGCGGCTGATTGTTCATATCTAGTAGATAATCGAACTTCGTGTTCTGCCGGACAAAGCTGATGTCCATGACGCTGTTTTCTTCACTCGTATCAGAAGCTTCGAAGGCGAGGGCCGAACCGTCCATGGTAATCATCTCTACCAGCTGATACTCCTCCACCAGCGGGTTGCCCTCAGCCCACTGTTCTATTTTCTGTGGATCGAGAGAGCCGGCATGCATCTGTACGTAGTGCGGGACCCGGGCTGCGCTAAACAGCGCATCCAGAGAGTTGTTCAGCTCCACTATCAAGTTAGAGCCGACCGACATGAGGAAGGCCGACAGCATAATGAAGGTGAACACTATCAGCATTATTCCTTTCTTTTTAATAAAGTCTTTTGTAAGTATTCTCAGTAAGATCATTGTGTGGCTACTCCTTTTTCTACGTCATCTATGTAGTCTTTGCTATGAATTGGGGCGGGCACTCTCTTGAGTGAGAACATGCTCACAACGACCAGCACACTGCCGGCACTCAGCAGCATCAGTGCGATGCCTCTGCCCGGTCCGGTTCCGGTCAGCCGGCCTACCGAACCCGCCAGGCGGCCGCTTTCGCTTAATAAGGGGTTGAACACTCGGTCGGCCAGCACGCCGGAGATGCTGTAGGCTCCGATGTAGCCGATTTGTGAGAGAAGACCGATAATGCCCCAGGCCCGGCCCTGCTGCGCATTAGGAATCTGAGTGCGTATAATCACATCGGCACTGGTGTTTATTACCGGGAGGGTACCGAAGAACAGGAACAGGACGGCGGTGATGAAGAGGATGCTGGTGCTCACTCCCATAAGGGCCATGCAGATTCCCGCTAGTATCAGCCCGAGTGTAAGTGCGGTAGAGTGTGAGCCTTTCATACCGAACACTCCCAGCAGTAGACTGCTTACCAGCATCCCGCAGGCGCTAATCGACTGGGCGGTGCCGAGAGTTTGCGGGTCGGTCAAGGGCAAGAGCATCGGGGCTAACAGAGTCTGCAGAAACCCGACGAAAAAGGTTACAAGGGAAATAAGCACTACCACCTGCACAATACCTCTGTCGGCGGTTACAGTTTTCCATCCCTCTTCCAGATCCTGCAGAAAACTCTGCTCTCCTTTGCCGGTATGAGTTCTTCCTGATGCGTGAAGCACCAAAACAGCTGCCACGGCAATGAGGAAGGTGGAAAGATCGATCAAGAGCACTGTAGTCAGCGACCCTCTGCTGAGGATGAATCCGGCGGCTAGAGGGGAAACGAGATGCTGGGCCGAGCCTGCCAGCTGCACCAGCCCGCCGGCTTTGGCGAACTGGGTGGGATTGATCATGTCCGTCACCGCCGCCTTGTAGGCCGGGTTCTGCAGCGCCGTACATATCGAGTTGAGACCGACTCCTACATATATTTTCCAAAGCGGCAGCGAGCCGCTGAAGGCAGCCGTCAGCAGAAACAGAACGGCTGCCGCCGACCCCGTATCTCCGGCAATGATCAGAAGGCGGCGGTCGTAGCGGTCGGCCAGTACCCCGCCGAGGGGCTTCAGCAGGATGGACGGCACGAAGAGACACAGGGTTACCATTGCAAAGGCGGTTGCAGAGTTGGTCTGCCGGAATACGTACACCCCCAGTGCAAAGGCGGTCATGCCGTTGCCTAAGCCGGACATGAGCTGCCCGGCCCAGACGACCAGGAATTTGGCATAGGATTTCTGCTTCATTGTCAGACTCCCTTAGAGTTGATACATGCCTTGGATTGAGAGAAAGAATCCCTCTCCCAAGCCGTTGGTCTCATCCTCTGCGTAACGCTCCCGGCTCTTGAATATGTAGCCGCCGCTGAGCTTGAGCAGAGTGGCATCGAGTGTTCCGAACAGCGAATAGTAGTTCAATTCGAATGGCTCCTCTCTATTGCTTATGTCGAAACTAAAGGCTTCGTTTTTTACTCCGACCTCGATTCCAGCAAAATCACCCATAGGATGATCGTGGTCGAAAAAGCGGTACTTCAGCGTCAGCTCGAATACTAGATCTTGGATGTCCCGAAACTGGTCCATGCGAAAGTCGCCGCTTATCCTGAAGCGCTGTTCCGGCATAAGAGTGAGACAGAGGTTGGGGCCGGTAATGAAATCGAAGTCTGCATTAAGAAGAGCGGACTCATAGGTAAAGCGGATGAGGGGGACTGGTATCAGCGGCCAGGTACGGCCGTCTTCCAGCTCAATACCGAAGTCGCTCACCGCCAGTCCTCCGCCGAGTACAAGTGAAGCTCTCTGGCTGTGTACCAGGCGGTAGCCGTACACCCCTGCGGTTTGAAAACTCTGGAAGCCCCCTATAACCGGTTCTTCAGCCTCGCTTTTAAACAGGTACAGAAATCGGTGTTTCATGCCTCCTCCGTCAAACAGCAGATCGATCGAATGGTACCCCTGTGGATTATCAAACTGGATTGGATCTGTAAAACTATGGCGAGTGTAGAAGCCCATCAGCATATTCTGATCGCTCATTACCAATAATCCGAGTCCGGGGGAATGCAGGCCCTGGTTGTTCAATTCGGCATAGTCATATGTAATGAGCGGGTACACCTGGGTTTCCTCCGCCGACACGGAAACTGCTGCAACGGCACATATGAAGCTTAGCAGCAGCGCCTTTACTCCAGTATTAAAGTAGTGCATCTGTTTCTCCTTCTTAGTGATCAAGTTAACCTGAAGGTAGTCCATCTCTGCCCAGCTGAACATCGAACAATTGTCGTGTTTTTCTCAAAATAGGCTACGTAATTAATATGAGGCCGGAATGTGCAGCATATTTGGGCTATTTCATACATTTGTTCGATACCCTTCGCACACAGACTCTGCTATCTTTCCGGTATGTTGAAAGGAGCATCATTATGACTGAAGCGTATGAATCATATTTCGGATTGTGGTGGACGGCGGCTGTATGGATAATTCTGTATTGTTCTTTCCTTCTGTTCGTCCCTTTCTATAAAAAGGCGGATAGAAAGCCGGCTGGTGTTTTTCTTGCCTTTGTTACGGCCTTTGCAGTGGAGATGTTCGGAGTTCCCCTGTCGCTCTATTTTGTGATGTGGCTGTTCGGAAGAAGTCTGCCGTATGGGATCTTATGGGGCAATACTCTCAGCGGCAGCCTTGGTTTGACCGGACACTATCTTTATTTAGCATCCCTGCTGTCGGGCGGATATCTGATTGTAGCCGGGTGGTCAAAGATCTACCAGGACTATTGGAGTCTGGAGGAGCCCGAGGGGCGGCTTGTTCAGTCCGGCGTGTACCGGCACCTTCGACATCCGCAATATGCGGGCTTTCTGCTGGTTTCGCTGGGAGCGCTGTTCGAATGGGCCACTCTCACTCTGATAGTGCTGTGGCCGGTTTTGGCATTGATGTACTACCGCTTAGCCCGCAAGGAAGAGGCTGAAATGGAGGCGCGGTTTGAGAATGAGTGGCGGGCCTATGCGCGGCGAACCGGCATGTTTTTTCCCCGGCTTTTCAAGCTGCTCAGGCGCAGAGGTTGAGCCCCGCCGAGCAGCTGCCCGGCCTCGTGTTAAAGGGCGCGGCTCAGGAACGCAGCTTGTTCAGTAGTTCGACCCGGCTGCTGGCCTGAGCTTTCTGATACAGATTGTAGATATGGGTACGAACGGTAGCCGGCGATATATTGAGCTCGGCGGCTATCTCTTTGTTGGCCAGGCCCCGGGCAATCATAACTGCCATTTCCGCCTCGCGGGTGGAGAGACCGAGGGCCTGAATACGCTCTTCCGGAACCGAGTCCATTACCGATGTGCCTTCGTTTCCAGCGCCGGTGGGTTTGAAAAGCCGGACTGCCGCTTTCATAGAAACAATGTTCCAGGAAAAGAAAAAGAAATGATCGAGTGAAATATAGGAGAGCCAGGGGATACCAGCCAGCTCGACGGCCCGCTCAACCAGTCCAATGGGGGCGAAAATGAGGGCCACTAGGCCGTACCACTGCATGAGAGAGCGTACCACCGGAGGTTCCTTCGGGTTCCGCATCCGGCGGATAGTAATACCGAAGGCGGCCATCGCGAGCCCGGTCAGAATATGACTGCCGAGGTGCCAGGCCTCAACTGCTACCGGAGAGGTGAGCTCTCCGATTCCCCAAAACGAGGTTATCATAAGGACAATATTGGCAAGCGTCTTGGCAATTACCAGCCACATGAAAATTTCCGCTGTAGCCGTAGGGCCCCAGCTGCGGGCCACCGTGGGGGATCTGCGCCGCAGGATAATGATGGCAACGCCCCATAACACCGCATTCAAG
>CAZAMY010000220.1:0-5001 GCA_964485995.1 uncultured Sediminispirochaeta sp. | reverse complement strand
GCGAGCGAAACGGTAATATCTTTGTAGATCTGGGCAAAGTAGAAGGCATTATGCCCAAACGTTACCAATCGCCCCGTGAGGTATATCGACCGAACGATCGTATTAAGGCGCTGATTTATGAGGTGAATAAATCCAACACAGGGCTTCAAATTGTTCTATCGCGTACACATGCGGAATTTGTAAAACGAATTTTTGAGCTGGAAGTGCCGGAGGTATACGACAAAACCGTTGAAATATTCAAAATTGTTCGTGAGCCCGGATACAGAACCAAGCTGGCAGTCTACTCAAACCGTGATGACATTGACCCAGTAGGAGCTTGTGTCGGAATGAAGGGTGTGCGAATACAGTCCATTGTCCGAGAGCTCGAAGGGGAAAAAATCGATATTCTGAAATTTGAAACTGATCCCCGGCTTTTTATAAAAAATGCACTTTCACCTGCGGAAGTTGAAAATGTGTATATTTTGGACGAGTCAAAGCGACAAGCTCTGGCAGTGGTCAAGGACAGCCAGCTTTCACTGGCTATCGGCAAGCAAGGGTTGAATGTTCGCCTTGCAAACCGCCTGGTAGACTGGAATATCGATGTAAAGACAGAAGATCAGTTTGCAGAGCTCGATATCGCCGGACAAAACAAGCAAGAACTGAATGCCCTGTTCACAGATATTGAAACAGAAGAGGAGATTACTACAATTGCAGAACTCCCGGGTATCTCTGAGCGGCTGGCGGAACTTCTTTATGCAAACGGTATTGAACTGATAGAAACATTAGTTCAGCTTGATCCGGAAGAACTATCAAAATTAGAGGGAATAACTACACAGGATGTTGAGACTATCCAGTCGATCATTTCTGAAAATCTTGATATAATTGAAGAACCAAGTTCAGAAGAGGACTTAGAAGAAGAATATGAAGAGGAGGGCGAAGCAGTTCCTGAAGAAGCGCAAGAGTACGAAGAGGAAACTGCCGAAGAAGCGCCTGTTGAAGAGGAAGCAGTTGACACAGAGCCTGCTGACGAGTATGAAGAGGAAGAGGTGTATGAGTGTCCGGAATGCGGGCATGCAATCACAACAGAGATGACCTCTTGCCCAAATTGCGGTGTCGGTTTAAGCTTTGAAGTCGAAGAGGAAGAAGAAGAAGAATAGGAGATCATAGAAGGAAATATATGGCAGAGGAACAGGACAAGAAACAGGAAAAACCAAAAGCAACTCTTATTAAACATAAAAAGACTCAGGCACCCAAGTCTTCGAATGAGAAATCAGAAAAGCCGGAAGGAAAATCTGAAAAGAAAAAAGTCGTAGTGGTGCGGAAAAAGAAAAAAACGCCTGCGAAAGACGATTCGAAGACTGTAAAGGCTCATAAAGAGCGGGAAGAGCGCAAAGCCAAAGCAGCCGAGCGTACGAAGCAGGAGTCTCCGGAAGAAAAAGCCCCCTCTGCCGAAGGTGAAAAAAGCCAGCAGCCGGCACCTGGACAAAAGGGTCCAAAACCGGCTCCGGTGCGGGGAGAACGGGTTAACTTCGAAAACTACAGTCGACCCACCCGGCCCAAACGGACCCAGGAACAAACTGAGGCCCGGCCAAGCGATCGTTCTCAGGAACGCCCGGCAGCCAAAGCTCCGGCTGAAAAGCGCACGGGAGCCCCCGAGCGCAGCCGCAGCCAAACGGGCGACCGGCAAAGTACCGAACGTCGCGGCCGAAGCGATCAGCAGTCCGGACAACGCCCTGCAGCTCGTCAGGACCGCGGTGAACGCCCCTCAGGCGGCCGTCCGAGCAGCTCCAGACCCTCAAGTGGGCGACCTGCCGGCGGCAGACCTGCGGGCGGACGCCCATCAGGTGGACAGGGCGGACGCCCATCACCCGGCGGCAGAGGCCAGCAGCCCGATCGCGGCAACAAAACCCGTACCTTCAAGAAGGGTGCCCCCCCAACCGGTGGTAAACCGGGTGGAAAGCCAGGCGGTAAACCGGGAGCACCGGCCGGACCTGCGCCGGATGAGGTCGATCAGAGCAAGAAACACGCGGCGAAAAAGTTCTATAAATCTAAAAAGAAGCAGGACTACCGCGACAAGAAAGAGAAGACTCAGGAAAAAGAGTTTCAGATAAAGAAGAAACCGCAGCAGCAGAAACGGGCCAACCCGGTTCCCAAAGTAATCGACATTATGGAAGTAATCACGGTTTCCGAACTGGCCAAGAAGATGAATCTCAAAGCTTCTGAGCTCATCGGAAAGCTGATGGGAATGGGTATGATGGTAACCATCAACCAGCAAATCGATGCTGAAACTGCTGAAATCATTGCCGAAGAGTACGGCTGCAAGGTGAACATAGTCTCGTTATACGATGAAACAATAATTGAAACCGAAGAGGACAAAGAGGGCGAAGCGAAACCCCGTCCGCCAATTGTCACCGTTATGGGACATGTTGACCATGGTAAAACCAAACTGCTCGACGCTATCCGTGAAACCGACGTGGTGGCCGGCGAGCACGGCGGCATTACCCAGCACATAGGTGCGTACAAGGTAAAACCGAAAGAGGACGGCGGGGAAATCGTGTTTCTCGACACTCCGGGTCACGAAGCGTTTACATTGATGCGGGCCCGCGGCGCGCAGATAACCGATATAGTTATTCTGGTAGTCGCAGCCAACGACGGAGTAATGCCGCAAACTATCGAGGCGGTTAACCATGCCAAAGAGGCAGGGGTACCGATTATCGTTGCGGTCAACAAAATGGATTTGCCGGAGGCCAATCCGGACCGGGTAAAACAGCAGCTTTCGGAGTACGATCTGCTGCCGGAAGACTGGGGCGGTACAACCCTTTTCAATGAACTATCAGCGCTCAATCGGCAGGGTGTCGACGAGCTTCTGGAAACCATCTCTCTGCAGGCGGAACTACTGGAACTCAAGGCCAACTACGACTGCCGCGCGGAAGGAAAGGTTATTGAATCGCAGGTCGACCACGGACGCGGTATTGTGTCTACGGTTATCATAGAGCGCGGTACTCTGCATGTGGGCGATGCATTCGTCGCCGGAGTTTTCCCAGGAAAAGTCCGCGCAATGTTCGACGACAAAGGGAATAAACTGGAAGAGGCCACGCCGGCTACGCCGGTCGAGATTCTCGGCTTTACCGGTATCCCGGATGCAGGTTCCCCATTCCAGGTGACTGAGAACGAACGACAGGCCCGTCAGGTCGGCGCCAAGCGACAGGAACTGGAAAAACAGGGTGAAGCGCAGAACGTCAAGAAAGTTACCCTGGACAACCTGTACGATTCTATTCAGGAAGGTGAAATCCAGGAACTCAAGGCAGTTATCAAGGGCGACGTGCACGGTTCAGTAGAAGCCCTGCAGACCGCACTCGAAAAACTTTCGACCAAAGAGATTAAACTGCGGGTCATCCACGCTTCCGCCGGTGCTATTATCGAAAACGACGTGCATCTGGCCGCCGCATCGAATGCCATTATCGTTGGATTTCACGTACGTCCGACCCCGAAAGCTCTGGAGCTTGCGGAACAGGAAAAAATTGATATTCGAAAATACAACGTTATCTACGATGCAGTGGATGACATCAAGAAAGCTATGGAAGGTATGCTGGCACCCGATATCAAAGAAGAAGTTATCGGTAATGTCGAAGTACGCGACACCTTTAAGGTACCCAAAGCCGGCATGATTGCAGGTTGTTATGTAACTACCGGAAAGGTCAAACGAAACTCGATGGTGCATATCATTCGCGACGGTATACAGATTTATACCGGCAAGGTCTCCTCACTCAAGCGCTTCAAAGAAGATGCCCGCGAGGTAGAGGCCGGATACGAGTGCGGTATCGGCATTGAAAACTTCAACGATCTCAAGGTCGGCGACCAGTTCGAGGTGTACGAAACGAGAGAAATTGCCAAGACCCTCGAATAGCTTCGGAGAAGAATTGCTATGTCCGACATAAGAACGCGCAGAATCGCAGCAAAAATAAGAGAAGAGATCGGTACGCTCATCCTCCGGGGGATCATCAAGGACCCCCGGGTGACTGCCGAATTATCGGTTACCGAAGTAAATGTGGCCAAGGACACCAGCACAGCTAAGGTGTATATTTCCAGTTTCGGAACTGAAGAGAGTCTTACCGCCGGTGTAGATGCTCTGAATCACGCCGCCGGTTTTATCCAGGCAAAATTGGGTAAAACCCTGCAGACCCGCAACACTCCTAAACTGAGATTTTTCGACGACCACTCGATCGAGTACGGCACCGAAATGATTCAAAAGTTAAAGGAACTTGATTCTTGAGTTTGAAGCAGTCTGGACTGGTTTTTTTGAATAAACCTTCCGGGGTAACCTCTTTTCAGGCACTGCACACATTAAAAAAAAGGTTAGGGCACGGAAAAGTCGGTCATACCGGTACACTGGACAAGTTTGCCGAGGGGCTGCTGATAGCGTTAGCCGGAAAGAACACCCGTCTGGTACCCTATTTCGAGGGTCTGGATAAAGTATACAGCGCTGCCATCCGTTTCGGAGCCACCACGGAAACTCTCGATACAGAAAGCCCGGAGGTAGACCCGAAACCGGTGCCGGAGTTAGACATCATCAAAGCCCAAATCTCCGGTTTCATCGGACAACAGGACCAGATCCCTCCACAATATTCGGCGGTGCATGTAGACGGGACCCGTGCGTATCAGCGCAGCCTAAAAGGCGAGACGGTCGAAATACCGGCTCGCAGGATTACGGTGTACTCTTTCGAGTTCATCGCATGGGAGGCGCCGGTCTTGCGGGTACGCATACACTGCTCGAAGGGAACCTACATACGAGCGCTGGCCCGGGACCTCGGGGCGGCCTGCGGCTCCTCTGCCTATCTGCAGGCGCTGCAACGTACGAATGTAGGCCCTTTTGAGCTAAATTCAGCTGTTGATCCAGATCAATTTAATCCGCAGGAGCACCTCGTATCCGCATCTCAGGTGGTGCAGCAGCTTCCGGGCATGCACATAGTCTCGGTGCAAAAACCTGCTGTCGGGCGGATTCTGCACGGCGCTCCTGCGATA
>CAZAMY010000219.1:0-5022 GCA_964485995.1 uncultured Sediminispirochaeta sp. | reverse complement strand
ATCATTTTGTCGGCAATAGTGCGGTGGGTTGTACTGAGGCGGCGCACCTCCGCTTCATCCTCTTCGAGTATCTCTACCAGGTCCCGTTTATCGGTTCCGAGAAATCCGTGCAGAGTCAAGACGCCGGGTCTCATATTCTCCTGTACCTGTTGTAATTGCGGTGATTGTTTCATATAGCCATCTCCTAACCGAACTTGTCGTAATAGGTGAGTTCATCGGGAATGCCCTTCTCCGATAGAACCTTTACACAGGCATCGATCATACCGGGGCTGCCGCACAGATACGCCTCGGTATTGTCCCCGGACTCCAAGTGTTTAGCCACGACATCGGTAATCAGACCGGTTTCACCCTCCCATTGGTCATCCTCCTCAGGATTACTGAGTGCGGGGATAAACTGGAAGTTGGGCAGTTCCTCCTCCAGACGCCGCATCTCCTCAACCAGAAAAAGATCCTTTTTAGAACGGGCGCCGAAAAAGTAGCGGGTGCGCCGGTTGATGCCTTTCTCCGCCATGCTCAGCAGAATCGATTTGATCGGGGCCATTCCCGAGCCGCCGGCAATACATACGATCTCACGCTCGGTCTCACGCAGGAAGAAATCGCCATACGGTCCGTTGAATATAACCTCGTCACCCTCTTTCATATAGTTGTGCACGTAGGTCGTCGCGATACCGTTGGGTACCAGCCGAATCTCCAGCTCCACGTGCTTGGTATCGCTCGGATTCGAGGCAACCGAGTAAGCTCGGTACACCGGCTCATCGGTCAGTTCGTATTCCGGAATGCGCAGCTGTACGAATTGCCCCGGCACCATATTTATCTCAGGCGGATCCACCACTTCCAGCGTCACTTCCTTTATATCGTGGGTGAGATCCCGAACCTTGGTCACCTTGGACTGAAACTCTTTTACATTGAAAAGCTCTTCCGGTATCTCGATCGACATGTCGTTCTTTACTTTCAGTTGACAGGAGAGGCGGACATTGTTCTGCTGCTCCTCTTCCGACAGCCAGGGCAGCTCGGTGGGCAGGTATTGACCGGCCCCCTCTTTGACTGTCACCTTACAGAGCCCGCAGGAACCGCGGCCGCCACAGGCGGATGGGATGAAAATCTCCTGTTCCATCAGTGTTCCCAGCAGGGGCTTGCCGCCTTTTACATCGTATTCGTGATCTCCGTTTATTGTTATCTTGACTTCGCCGTAATTTCCAATTGTCGCATCGGCAATCACCATCAGGATCGCCAGAAAGGCGGAGATGCCCGAAACCGCGCCGACGCTTATCATTAATGCGGAAAACATGATTCCTCCTAGTTAATTTGCAGCATTCCGGAAAAGCCCATAAAGGCCAATGCCATCATGCCGGTGATAATCAGAGTGATTCCGGCACCTTCAAGGCCGTGCGGGATCCGTGCTCGTTTCAGCTTCT
Organism: uncultured Sediminispirochaeta sp.; assembly: GCA_964485995.1. Lineage (GTDB taxonomy): Bacteria > Spirochaetota > Spirochaetia > DSM-16054 > Sediminispirochaetaceae > DSBN01. Next base: position 3,607 of record CAZAMY010000219.1, on the reverse strand, counting down.
GACGGATACCGGCCATTGCGAGAATAGCCAGAAACCAGCCGATTCCGCTGCCCAGTCCGAAGGTAATCGATTCAATAAAGCTGTATTCCCGGATTACCATGAATAAACTGACACCGAGAATTGCACAGTTCACGGTAATGAGCGGCAGGAAAATCCCCAAAGCCGCATACAAAACCTCAGACACCCGTTCAATTATCATTTCAACCAGCTGAACAAAGGCGGCAATAACGATGATAAAGACGATAAACCGCAGGTATTCCAGAGCGAGGGGCTGCAGAATTTTATAATACACCACCCAGTTCAACATGCTGGTACTGGTCATTACGAAGATAACCGCCACTCCCAGTCCGAACGAGGTCTTCAACTCACGCGAGACAGACAGGAACGAGCACATGCCGAGATAATTCGACAGCAGGATGTTGTTGGTAAAAATCGCTGCAAAAAATATTGCTATTGGATATGCACTTTCGCTCATTTGGCGGCCTCCTCTTCTTCTTTAATAACAACGCCCTTTACCACCCAGACGAAAATGGCCAGCATGAAAAAAGCGCCCGGGGGCATGACCATGATGGCCCAATTGGTCCACCAGTCGCCTAAAATGGTTATTCCCCACAGCTCGCCGGTTCCGAGGAGCTCCCGGAAAAATGCGATTACTATCAGCACATACGCATAACCGATTCCCGAGGAGAGTCCGTCTATCAGACTGAGGCCGGCGCTGTTGTTCAGCGCGAAGGCTTCGGCCCGGCCCATGATAATACAGTTGGTGATGATCAAACCTACGTAGGGTCCCAGCTGCTTCCAGACCTCCGGCATATACGCCCGCAGGGTGATATCAACTATGATAACGAAGCTGGCGATGATCAGGGTTTCGGCCATCATTCTCACCCGTGAAGGAATGAACTTGCGGATGGCTGAAATCGTTACTCCCGAAAGTGTGGTGGTAAAGATTACACCGAGGCTCATTATCACCGTGTTTTCCAGTTTATTGGTCACCGCCAGGGTCGAACATATTCCCAATATCTGAGCGAAGACAGGATTGTTCTTACCAATTGGATCGGTGAAAGTTTTTTTGATTTTTCCGCGTGCCGCCATACTATTCGCCTCCCTCTTCAACTTTTGCCTGTGCGACCTCGGCCGCCTTGTTGGCAATTTTCAGGACAGCCTCAGAGGTTCGGGATGCTCCGGTAATTGCATCCAGCTCATCCGCAGCGTCGGAAGTACCCTCTTCTACCAGTTCGAAAGGGCCGCGTTTACCGCGAAACTGCTCTTTGTACCACTGTTCGGTAATGCGGGCACCGAGCCCCGGGGTTTCGTTCTGTTCGACGAATTCGACACCGGTGAAGGTTTCCAGATCCTGCTTGAAGCCGAAGATCGACACGATTTCACCCCACAGTCCGGCCCCGCGCACGTAAACCGCGTATCCAGTTTGACCTGAGGGCAATTCCACCCGAAAATAGTTCGGTTGTTCACCCTCTCCGTCGACCTCGCTTACCCGCTCCTCATAAATCCGCTGAATTTCCTGTGAGTTGTCTTCGGGGAATTCGATGCCGGCGGCGTAGAGCACCGCCTTTTTCTGGAAGATTGTCTCATTCAGAAGCACCCGGTCTTTGGTGGTAAGATAGATCCCGGATACCACACTGATAAAAACTACCGTCAGGGCTACCATGAACAGCACAGGGTAGACCCTGGTTGCAAACATACTGTCCTTCTTCATGCTGCCGCCGCCTTTTCTTTCTTCTTTTTCTTCTGTTCCTTGATCAGATGGTCGATCAGCGGGGCAAACATGTTTGCAAACAGCAGCGCGAAGGTTACCCCTTCGGGCCAGCCCGAAAATACTCTGATGAGCACCGTCATGACGCCGAAAATTATGCCGTATATCCAGCGCCCAAGATTCGTGGTTTGCGAGGCGGAAACCGGGTCGGTTACCATGAAGACTGCTGCGAACAGAAAGCTTCCGCTGAACAGTGCATAAACGGGGTTGATTGCCCCCTGAACACCGCCGTAAAACAGGGCTGCATAGAGTATGAGAAAAGACACCACCGAAGCGGCAATAAAGTGCCAGTTCGCGCTCTTCTTCCACACAATATATGCTCCGCCTAGAATGATCAGCAGGGCGCAGGTCTCACCGAAGGAGCCGGCCATGTTGCCGAGGAACAGATCGCTCAGAGCAAAATCGGTTCCCTGCGCCTGCTGCACCAGGGGAGTGGCGCTGGAAACCGTATCCAGAGAAGGGGTCCAGGCTGCGAAACCGCGCAAAGCGCTTCCGGAAACCGGATCTACGAAGCGTCCGGTCAGCGGCACCCCGAAACTGATATAAATAAAAGCCCGTCCGGAAATTGCTGGATTAAACACATTCTTTCCGAACCCACCGAAGACCATCTTGCCGAATACCACACCAAAGACTATTCCGACAACCGCAATCCACAGAGGAATGGTTGGCGGAAGGGAAAGGGCGAACAGAAAGTTGGTAACCAGAACCGATGAGGTTACCTTCATAGAATAAGTCCGCGCCATGAGATATTCGGTAAGAATACCGACCGCATTTACCAATGCGAGTACCAGGAGGAACCGCCAGCCGAAATAGTAGATTGCCGCTAAAACGAGCGGCACTAAAGCGTACACTACTTTGAGCATTGGCGGTTGCATCTGCATAAATGAATTCTTTTTTGCACTCATACAGATAAGTATTGAGACTCAGCCGGTTGTTGTCAAACGGTTTTTCAGTGGATTTTGGCGCGGGGGAGCTGCAGAGCTGCGGTGTCTGGGCAAAATACACCACCCCCTGTGTGTGCTGCTGATACTATCATTACCACTTTCAGTTAGTAGTATATTGATCATTTTCACAAGATAATGACTGACTATGAACGCGAAGCAGTTGGGACGCAATATCAGAAGGTTCCGTGAAGAAGCGGGGCTGTCGCAACAATCACTCGCCGAACAGCTGAACATTTCTTTCCAGCAGCTCCAGAAATATGAATACGGTCAGAGTCGCATCACCATAGACCGGCTGATGGCCATTGCGCAGATTCTGCACACCTCGATTGCGGAGCTCATCTCCGATTCAGCGGACTACCCCGAAACCGCCGGTCAGTCGTACAGTGCCGAAGGCGAGCGCTTCGGGCCCTTCGAGCGGGTATTAGTCAGCCCGGAAGAGGTGCAGATGTTGAAAGCTTTTCGCCGGATCCACAGTGAAAAGGTACGTTCGATGCTCGTACAGCAGGCCAAAAACTGGGTAGAAGCCGAGCGAGAGCTGCTGAACTGGACGAAAGATTCAAAAAGTTGAGAATCCAGCGAATCCCCGCATATTCAATTCATATTCAACGCTGTATGAATGTGCTGTGTTTTTCAGTTTACTAAAATTTTTTCAATAAGTTACGACTATATACGTTTTTAGCTACAAAGATCAGCACTCCGGATAGATGACTGTATGCAAACGTGTGTATATTTATATAATAAATTCTTCTATTTTAAATATATATACAGCATTGCCAGCATCTTTCCGTACCCTGTACATAGCACTATACGAACATTTTATCCTTGAAAAATCGGCACTTTTACTTTACTCTATTTTATTAAACTTACAAAAAGGAGTAAGAAGAGATGAGAA
>CAZAMY010000218.1:0-5054 GCA_964485995.1 uncultured Sediminispirochaeta sp. | reverse complement strand
GGGCATTTCATCGGGATCGTGAAATCGGGGCAGAACGTACAGAAATGAGGGAGAGTTCTGATTTCTCTGCTGCCACAGAATGTGCAGGGCGCAGCTGTTGGCATCATTCTCAATGATCACCGGGAATTCGAAGTAGCGATCGAAGTAGTCTGTCAGGCTAAGTGATTCCATATTGTGTGCCAGACTCTCTTCAATCGTAGCGCTTTCGGGTTGTATTACACCCGGGGATGCTATTCCGACGCCCAGCAGCTGCAGGCCTGCAACCTGACTGCGTACGGTCCGGATGCTCTCCTGCAGGTACTGTTCAAAACTGCCGGCGTGTGGCGGGGCCTCCCGCTGCAGTTGAGTGAGAACCCGTCCGCTTATATCACAGATAACGGCCCGGTAATAATTGGACTGCATTTCGATTCCGATGACCCTTCCGTAGTCCGGATTCAGCTGGAGCTTCACCGCCGGACGACCGCTGCCGCGCTGCTTTTTCTTATCCTTCGTTTCACGGACCAGACCGACATTGAGGAATCTGCTGATAATATACGTGATGGAAGAGGGCTGCAGACCGAGCTGCTCAGCCAGTTCGATTCGAGAACTTTCTCCGTTTTTCAGCAGATAGTTGAGTATGAGAGCACCGTTGAGCGATTTCTGAAATAGACTGTTTCCGATTACCTTCATCCGGTAGATTGTATCTATTTTTGAATTGTTCTGCTATAGGGCTTTTAATTTGACTAAATAGATCATAAATAAGTAAATTCTAACTAGGAGGTACGTAATGCGATTTCGAGTTACTTCGGTTTACATAGTTGTGATTTTGGGAGTGATGCTGGTGCTGTTTCCCCTGCATGCGGCCGGGCAGAGCGGGGCCGACGGAGAGCGGATACGCTCTGAACAGGCCGATTTTGATCTTGTAAAAGAGGTTGACGGACTGGAGCATCCCTGGGCTATGGCGTTTCTCCCAAACGGAGATGTGCTGATAAGTGAACGGGCCGGCCGAATGCTGTTATACAGCGGAGGCGAACTGAGATCTGTGACCGGATTGCCGGCGCTATATGCGTCCGGTCAGGGCGGTCTCCTGGATATAGCCCTGCATCCTGAATTCGACCAGAACCGGCTGGTCTATTTTACCTACTCTGTCGCCGGAACGGGGGGCGCCGGAACAGCCCTGTACCGTGCCCGGCTGGAGGGAACCCGCCTGACCGCGGGTGAGCAGTTGTACCGGCTGCCGAAGTTGACCGGCACGGGGCGGCATTTCGGCTCGAGGATCGTGTTCGGACCGAATGGTTTCCTGTATATGAGCATCGGCGACCGGGGCGACCGCTTTCGGGCGCAGCAGCTCGATGATGCCGCCGGTTCTACCCTCCGGTTTTATGACGACGGCAGCGTTCCTCAGGACAATCCATTTGCCGGCCGTCGAAACGCGTTGCCGGAGATTTTCTCCTACGGCCACCGTAACGCCCAGGGTATGGCGGTGCATCCCGAAACCGGTCAGGTCTGGCAGCACGAACACGGTCCCCGGGGCGGTGACGAGGTAAATATCATTAAACCGGGGGCTAACTACGGCTGGCCGCGGGTTAGCTATGGTGAGGAGTATACCGGCGGTGAGATCGGTATTGGCTCGGATGCACCCCAGTTCGAATCGCCGGTTATCCAGTGGACTCCATCGATTGCCCCTTCGGGTATGAGCTTCTATACCGGCGACCGGTTTCCGGAGTGGAAGGGCGATATTTTTGTCGGCGCCCTGGCCGGAAAGCATCTGCGCCGTCTCGAACTGGAAGGCCGCCAAGTGGTTGATCAGGAGGTTCTGTTGAAGAACCGTATCGGTCGCATCCGTGATGTGGAGGTAGGACCGGATGGCCGACTCTGGCTCCTGACCGATGAAGACAACGGCGCATTGTACCGGCTGGAGCCATAGGCGCTCAGCTGCGGTATGGCCGGCCGGCATTTCCGGCCGGCTGCAGCCGCTGTCTAAGGGATTGAAATTTTTTCCATATAAAAAATTTTACAATGTCTAGAAAATTGACAGCGAGATTCGCCTACACTCAAATAGAGGAGTAATCGTGCTCATTTGATTCAGTGTCTATTTCTTCGTACCTTTAGTGTAAGGAGGAACTATATGAGCACCTCGATACAATCACTATTAGGAAATGAAGCCGAAGATTTGCTGAATTACAAGGCCAAGTACTCTGCGAATAATCTGCATCTGCCGGGACCGGATTTTGTCGACCGGGTCTGGAAAGATTCTGACCGCAGTCCGGCGGTTTTACGCAATATGCAGACTCTGTTTGAACACGGACGGCTTGGAGGCAGCGGATATCTCTCAGTGCTGCCGGTTGACCAGGGCATCGAGCACAGTGCCGGTGCATCGTTCGCCCCGAATCCAATCTATTTTGAACCCGAAAACATTGTAAAACTCGGATACGAGGCCGGTTGTAACGCGGTGGCCTCCTCGCTCGGTGTACTGGGTGCAGTAGCCCGAAAATTCGTCCACAAGATACCTTTCATTGCAAAGATCAACCACAATGAACTGCTCTCGTACCCGAACAGTCACGACCAGATCCTATTTGCCAGTGTCGATCAGGCCTTCGACATGGGGGCTGTTGCGGTTGGCGCTACAATCTATTTTGGTTCGGAGGAGAGCAACCGCCAAATTCAGGAGATTTCCGAGGCCTTCGCCTACGCCCATGAATTGGGGCTGGTGACAGTGCTGTGGTGTTACCTGCGCAACTCAGCTTTCAAGACCGAACAGGACGACTATCACACTGCCGCTGATCTCACCGGTCAAGCCAATCATTTGGGCGTAACTATCGAAGCCGATATTATCAAGCAGAAACAGCCGACTACCGACGGGGGCTTCAAAGCCTTGGGGTTTGGAAAAACCGACGACCGCGTCTATAGTGAGCTGTCCGGCGATCATCCCATAGACCAAACCCGTTATCAGGTCCTGAGCAACTATGCCGGTAGGGCCGGTTTGATTAATTCCGGCGGGGCATCCAAAGGCAAGGGCGACCTGGAGGCAGCGGTTCGCACCGCGGTTATCAACAAAAGGGCCGGAGGCATGGGCCTCATCTCCGGACGCAAGGCCTTTCAGCGGCCTATGGAGGAAGGAATCGATCTACTGCACTCAATTCAGGATGTGTTTCTCAGTAAGGAGATCACTATAGCCTGAGGGCTCGCTATGATACATATAGGAACTTGTGGATACAGTGACTACAAACCCGGAAAGGCGGCTGCGTATTCTCCACCGGAGGCCCTATTCCGCAGGCGACCTGCCTTATGTGCGGATGAGAAGTATGCAACCGTGCTCTGTCTGTTCAACAACGAAAGTATGTACGAAAACGCCGACACTCTCAAAGAGATCCTGGCAGCAGCAGACTGATCATTCTATATCATTGGAGCTCAGCGGGTAATCCCGGGCCGGCAGATTGCCGGTTACCGCCGCTGTGCTACCGGTAAGCGCTTTGAGTATGCGTTGGCTGTGCACATGACCGGTGGTAATAAACTCAGTGAAGTCATTTTGACTGCCGCCTACTGCCGTTCCGGCGATGTAAATGCCCGGCACATTGGTTTGCATGGTCCGGGGGTTGAACTGCGGGCTGCCTTCTTGGCCCGCAAGCTTTACACCAGCGCTGCGCAGCAGCCTCTGATCTTGCTCGAATCCAGTAGCAAGATATACAAAATCTGTTTCGACTTCGATTTCCTTTTCCTGCGGAGTGCGCAGTACAGCTCGGTTTGAGTCGAAGCGGACCGGAACGGTTGCGGGTAAAAAGCGAATCTGCTGTTTTTCGATCAAAAGGCGTATTTCCAAATGAAGACGGTCCAGTATTTTCTCCTTGCTGAGTTCGGAGCCGCGGTAACTCAGGCTTACATACGCACCGGCTCGCCAGCTGCGGACGGCAGCCTCCACTGCCGAATTGCGCCCGCCTACAATCAGCAGCTGCTGGCGGAAGTAGCGGTGTGGGATATCAAAATAGTGGCTTACGTGTGCGAGGTTTTCGCCGGGAACCTGAAGAGCCCGGGGACGGTCCAGTCCGCCTGTGGCCAGAATAAGTGAGCTGCAGCGGTAGGAAGTTCGCTTACTGCGTTTTTCCGTGACCACAGTGAAGTCGTCTTTCTTGCCGGAAATATCGATGACCGGTTCATATGTGTGTACCTGCAGGTCGAGTATTTCTGCCGTTTGCCGCAGGTACGCCAGATACTGCTCTCCGCTTATACGAAACTGTTCAGCGGTATGGATAGGGATACCGGCTATAGCGATCCACTCCGGTGAGCTGTAAAAGAGGGTGTTGCGGGGCCACTTGAGAAAGGTTTGGCCGATCTGACCCGCATCAAACTGCAGGTAGTCGATATTATTTCGTTTTAGGACAGATGCCGCTTCCAGACCGATCGGCCCGGCTCCAACTATGATTACTTCAGTATGCATATCCTATGTGTAGGGGTTTTGCAGGCGAAAGTCAAACTGAAGCTAAACAGAGAAGAATAGTAGCAGCCTGCATTGACCACCACGGCCTTATTCACCTATTATCAGCGGCATATGGACAGCAGAAATACTTTCAATATACAGGATATTTGGGCAGCCCGGCAAAGGATTGCCGGCACAATTCATCGGACCCCACTGTTGTACTCGCAAGCTCTGAGTGTTTTGACCGGAGCGGAGGTATACCTGAAAATGGAGTGTTGGCAGTTGTGCGGCTGCTTCAAGGTGCGCGGCGCTATGAGCAAGCTCAGTTCGATGCCGGCCGAACAGCTGGACAGGGGAATTGTAACTACCTCGAGCGGGAATCACGCCATCGGGGTTGCCTATGCTGCTCACGTCCATGGACAAATACCCACAACTATTTTCATGCCGGAACATACCGATACGACCCATATTGATAAGGTAAAAATGTGGGGCGGAAACTGCATTCTGAAGGGAGCGCATTACCAGGAATCGTATGAGGCGGCGATGGTTTTTTTGGAACGCCACGGCGGCACCTACGTACATTCCCATGCGGATGCACAGGTAATGGCCGGCCAGGGTACTATCGGCCATTACCTGTGCATCCGCATGGGAATGTACGTAG
>CAZAMY010000217.1:0-5074 GCA_964485995.1 uncultured Sediminispirochaeta sp. | reverse complement strand
GGGTAATGCCCGGCTGCATTTCTCCTTTGAAGCTCACCTTCACCGATTCGGGCATGTTCAGGGGCATACTTCCGGCCACTGCGGCAAAGGCCACCAGCCCGCTTCCAGCCGGAAACGAGACACCCAGCGGCAGCCTGGTGTGGGAATCGCCGCCGGTACCGACGGTGTCGGGCAGACAGAGCCGGTTGAGCCAGGAGTGAATGACCCCGTCCCGGGGTTTGAGGCTGACCCCCTGCCGGCTGGTAAAAAAGCCGGGCAGTGTGTGATGCAGTTCGGCATCGATCGGCTTGGGATAGGCGGCGGTGTGGCAGAAGCTCTGCATCACCAGATCGGCCCCGAAATTCAGGGCAGCCAGCTCGCGGATTTCGTCGCGGGTCATCGGGCCGGTAGTGTCCTGACTGCCTACAGTGGCGGTCTCCGGCTCAACATACATACCCGGCCGAACGCCCTCCCGTCCGCAGGCCCGGCCGACGATCTTCTGCGCCAGGGTGTAGCCCTTGCCGGTATCCTTCGGCTGAACCGGTTTGGTGAAGAACTGTTCTGCGCCTAGCCCCAGGGTCGCGCGAGCTTTGTTGGTAAGATTTCGCCCAATGATAAAAGGGATGCGCCCGCCGGCGCGGATTTCATCGCGCAGGGTATTCGGCGTTAGAGTGAACTCACTGACCACCGCCCCGTCCTTCAGAATCTGGCCTTCAAACGGCTTGATGGTAATGACGTCGCCGGTTTCGAGCTTGTCTACATTGGCCTGAATCGGCAGCGCTCCGCTGTCCTCGGCGGTGTTGAAGAAGATCGGCGCGATGGTGCTGCCGATAACTACCCCGCCGGTCTTCTTGTTGGGAACACCGGGAATCCACCGACCGAGGTGCCACTGCACCGAGTTGATTCCCGATTTCCGGCTGGAGCCGGTACCCACTACATCGCCTACATAGGCAACCGGGTAGCCCTGCTTCTTCAACTCGGCAATTGTCTCGAGAGGGGCCTCCATCTTGTCGGCCAACATCGAGGTGGCGTGCAGCGGAATATCGCTGCGGGTAAAGGCTTCGGAGGCCGGGCTCAGATCGTCGGTATTGGTTTCGCCGGGAACCTTGAACACCGTGACAGTCATCTCTTCCGGCAGCGGCTCGCGGTTCTGGAACCATTCAGCCCCGGCCCACGACTCGATAACCGCCTTCGCATAGCCGTTGCCGGTGTCCATCAGGGTTTCCACATCATCGAAGGATTCGTACACCAGCAGGGTATTCTTCAGCTGTTCGGCCGCTTCAGCGGCCACCGCAGCATCCGCGTTGCTCAACGCCTCGATTAGAGGCGCAACGTTGTAGCCGCCGAGCATGGTCCCCAGTATTTGAACCGCCTTCAGCTTCGGAATAACCTTTGAAGCGGCGGCACCGCTGATTATATCTTTCAAGAAACCCGCTTTCACAGAGGCTGCATCGTCTACCCCTGGACTGATATGGTTTTCAAACAGCTCCAGTACGTATTCCGGCGCGGGAATCGGATCCTGCTGCAAAAGCTGTACCAGCTCTGCGGTTTGGGCTGCGGTAAGCGGAAGCGGCGGCACTCCGAGCTTATCTCTTTCGACTGTATGCGCTTTATAATCCTCGATTACACCCATGCGGACGCTCCTTCAATCAGTTAATTGACGTGGCGTATTTTATCACAAATAGCAACAAAATGAAGAGCCGTACGGCTTGTTTTTCCGCCGGCAGCCAGGCGCCGTATGCGGTCTACCTGCCGGCCGCCGCTTCCAGTGCCTTCGCAAGGAGCTGCTTGCCGTATTCAATCGAAGTGGCGTAGGAGAGATCGGAGTTTATCGGCATGACCCCCTCCGGCATCTGGCGGCCTTCCAGCTCGACCGGATCGAATACCCCGCCGACCACGCCGATAACCTGGCCGTCATTCACACTGATCAGAGGCCCGCCGATATCACCGTACTGCACCCGCCGGTCAAATATTATCAGGTTGGTACCGGTACGCGATTTTATTCGTCCCGATAAAACCGATTGCGCGGCAATTACCCCGTGAAAACGGTAGTAACCGAAGGGTACCCCCAAGGACATCAGCATGGCACCACGGGGGTCCTGTTCCGGTTCACCGAGCACTCCCTCCGGCATATTTATCTCTAAATCCGGGGTCATTTTGAGCAGTGCCACGTCCCGGGCTTCATCCCGGACGATCACCTCGACCGGTACCGGGGCTACCTCTTCGCGGGTAGCCGGCATAAACGCCTCTTTGGCCTCCGGCGGAACTACTACTAAATCACCATCCTCAGCAATGATCCGCGCGGTGGTAATTAAATACCCATCCGGGTGGACCAAGAAACTGCTTCCGAGAAAATTTACCTCGCTCCCCGACTGGCGCATAACCATCATACAACTGCCCTGGAAACGCTGACTCACTGTCTCTAACATGCTCTCTTCCTTTCTATTCCTGCTTATTCGATTGCCTGAACCCAGCTGTCTACGGTGTCCGAATGCAGCTCGATCCACCGTACCGCCTGGGCGTACGGGTCATCCGCCGCATCCGCCTCAATCCAGCGCATCAGCCGCTCGAGATCCTCCGGCCGATAGCTAATTTGTGTGAGAACCTTATATGCATCCGGAATATCCTGCTTCAAACCGGGCCGTACCATGGTATGGATAGACTCATCGCCCCCGAAAACCCCTTTCGGATCCTCCAAAAAGCGTAGGTTGTACAGCTCGAACACCCAATGGGGTCTCCATCCGGTTATCACGATCCACTCTCCCCGCTGAACCGCTGTTCTCAAGCGATTGAGCATACGCTTTTCATCGGTGGTTATGATGCGGTACTCCGACCGCAGGCCATACGCTTCCAGCGCTTCCCGGCTGCGGGCCACTACCCCGGCGCCGGATTCGATCCCGACTATCTGACCGTCGAACTCCTCCACGTGCCCGGCCAGCTGCTCAATGGAGCTGATAGTTACCAGGTCACGTCCGGTTTTACCACTATCGCCGGTCTGCCGGCCGGGGCGTACGGTCGGAACTACCAGACCGATGCGTGCGCCCGCAAGGTTTGCCCCAAGGTCTTCCAGCTGGCCACTGTATTTCTGGTAATACTCCTGGTGGGTGGTCGGCAGCCAGGCACCGGTCAGCACATCGGCCTCGCCTTCGGCGACCCGCCGCCACATCTCTTCCACTTCTACCGGAATCATGCGGACACTGTAGCCCAGACGCTCCTCCAGCACCGCCTGCATCAGGTAGGCGCTGGCAATTTCTGAGGACCATTCCGGATACACCAGCCGAATCTCGATATCAGCACGGTCTGCAAACTGCGGGCTGTCAGTTGCCTTGCCGCTGTCCTCACGGCTGCAGCCGGCCAATATGACCGCCAGTAGAGCCGCCGCGGCCAGCGCAGCCGCTGCCGATAATCCGCTGCTAAGCTTGGGTCTTGTGATTACCTTTTTCACTGCCGGCCTCCCTCATCTTTTTCTTCTTTCTTCTGCTTTTTACCACCGAACAGGCGTTTTACCGAACGCTTGCCGCCTTTCACCCGCACAGTCTCGCTTGGTACCCGCCGGGCATGCCGCTGTCGTCCGAGCCAGCTCACGTGGCCGTGCACCAGTTCGGGCTCCGGATGGCTGGATACGGTTTTGAAGACGTGGCCGTGCTCATACGGCGGCATGGAGAAGCCCGGCCCCTCGGTGTAATTTGACAGTCCCTTACGGAGACTGTAGATCATGAAAATTAGCACCAACGCAAAGGGCAGACCGGTAGTAATCGCTGCTGTCTGCAGCGCGACCAGTCCTCCACCGAGCAGCAGCGCCGCTGCGACCGCGCCTTCCAGCACCGCCCAAAACAGGCGCTGCAGTTTCGGCGGGTCCGGATTTCCGCCGGCAGTAATAATATCGATGACCATCGAACCGGAATCCGAAGAGGTTACAAAGAAGGTGATGATCACTAGAACCGTCAGTCCCGATGTCACCACATTAAACGGAAAGTTCTGCAGCAGCTCGAACAGCGCTACCGGGATATTCTCCTGTACCGCCCGCGCAATGCCGCCGGCGCCGAACATCTCTACGCTCAGCGCACTGTTGCCGAAGATGGTCAGCCAGGCAAAAGTGATCAGGGTGGGGACGAACAGCACTCCCATTATGAAATCGCGGATCGTCCGTCCGTAGGAAACCCGGGCGATAAACATGCCGACGAAGGGCGACCAGGCAATCCACCAGCCCCAGTAGAACACCGTCCAGCTGTGCTGCCAGTTGCTACCCTCATAGGTCTCGTTCCATGTAGATAGCACCGGCAGGTATTGGATATAGTGGCCGAGGTTTTCACCGAAAGCCTTGAAGATGAACAGCGTCGGCCCCACTATCAGTACGAACAGGCACAACAGGCCGGCCATCACCAGGTTTATTTCGGAGAGCCGGCGGATACCGGCACTCAAGCCTGCCAGCACCGACCAGGTAGCCAGCGCAGTAATACCGGCAATCAAGACGACCTGAATCATCGGGCTCTGCCCTATGTTGAACAGATGGTCCAGGCCGGCGTTTACCTGTTGTACTCCTAAGCCCAGCGAAGTTGCAACTCCGAAGAGCGTGGCTACGGTGGCCAGGATATCAATTATGTTGCCGGCGGCCCCGTGAATTTTCTCCCCGAGTACCGGATAAAACACCGAGCGGATAGAGAGCGGCAGCCCCTTGTTGAAGGCAAAAAAGGCCAGCGCCAAACCGACCATGGTATAGACCGCCCAGGGATGAAAACCCCAGTGCAGAAAGGTCAGGTCCATGGCCGATTTCGCCGCCTCAGCAGTGCCTGCTTCGGTGAGCGGATAACTCACAAAGTGAAACATCGGCTCGGCTACACTGTAGAACAGCAAGCCAATCCCCATACCGGCACTAAAGAGCATAGAAAACCAGCCCATCGTCGAGAATTCGGGCTTGGCATCCGAACCGCCGAGGCGAATATCACCGTATCTGCTTACCATCAACACCAGTACGAATACCAAGATGATATTCATTGTCATGATAAACAGCCAGCCGGCTCCAGTCGCAATTCCTTCCTGAATCCTCGTGAAAATATCGCCAACACTAGCCTGAAACAGAATAGCAATCACTACC
>CAZAMY010000216.1:0-5098 GCA_964485995.1 uncultured Sediminispirochaeta sp. | reverse complement strand
TAGCAGCTTGATTGAGGGGCGTAGGCTGACCGTAATAATTCACCTTGATACGCTCGAACAGCGAAGCCGAAGCCCGGCCGGTACGCATCGAGTTGAACTCGTCTTCGAGAGTAGAAACACTCTTTTTCATTCTGCTTTCAGCATCTTTAATTGTCGCTTGCATACGTTATCTCCTTCTTTAATCTCCTAATAAAAAGACCGCCCACAGTGCTTACTGCGAGCGGTCGAATATTAAATGGAAATTATGATTCTTCTCCAACTTTGTAATATACGAAGTCGGTAAGCTTCAATTCTCCACCGGCCTGCTTGGCTACTTCCTGCATCTTCTTGGCAACGCTGAGCTTTTCTTCCTTCACAAAGCCCTGATCAAGAAGGCAGATTTCGGAAAAGTGCTTGTTCAGCTTACCTTTCACGATTCCGTCCATTACTTTTTCTGGTTTTCCGAGGTTTTCAGCCTGTTTGCGGAAAATTGCTTCCTGCTCGTCCTTATATGCCGCAGCAACACTGTCCCGGTCGAGGAACATCGGGTTGAAGGCTGCAATATGCAGTGCACAGTCGAAAGCAAACTCTTTTACCGCAGCGTTTTCGAGCACGCTGGGAGAATCGGCTTGTAATTTTACCAGTACACCGATCGTTCCTTCACCATGAGTGTACTCGCTCACCATCTCATTATCTGCAATCTGCATGGTGGTGAAACGGCGCAGCTCCATGTTTTCCTTGATGGTGCTGATGGTATCTTTTACCTTTTCATCGAGTTCGGGAGTTTTTTCAGTAAGCCCCTTTTCAATAACGGTATTGGCAATATCTTCACCTAAGGCAATAAAATCTTTATTTCGGGCTACGAAGTCGGTTTCGCAGGCAAGCTCTACAGCGGCTGCCATAGAATCACTCACTTTGGTAAAAACGCGGCCTTCATTCGTCGCGCGGCCGCTTCGCTTGGCAGCGGCGGCCAGTCCGAGCTCTTTCAGATATTTCTCGGCTTTCGTAAAGTCGCCTTCAGCTTCTTTGAGAGCCTTTTTACAATCCAGCATTCCTGCGCCGGTTTTATCGCGCAGTTTTTTCACATCTGCAGCTTTAATATCCACGCTTAACTCCTTTGATATATGTTATCTACTCTTCGTAAAGTTTGTCGTCTTCTTCAAGCAGCTCTTTTTCGGTCTCTTCTGCCAGAGATTCTTCTTCTGCTTCTTCAGCCGGCTTCTCTTCTTCTGCTTTGGGTTTTTCAGTTTCCGGAGTATAGTCGGAATACTCTTCGGCGGTAAAATTTGATTCGCCTTCCCCGTCTTCATTCTGAATTACTTCGCCGACACTGACTGTCTCGAAATCTTCGAATTGCTGCTCCTCTTCTTTCTTCTCATTTTTCTGAGCAGCCTGATCGACCTCATCCTCATCCTGCAGGGTTTCGATGATCTGAATACCGATTTCGTTATCTGCATCGATTACTGCATCGGCAATTACCTTTGTAAAAAGAGAAATTGCGCGGATCGCATCATCGTTCCCGGGGATGGGGTAATCGATGTCGGTGGGATTACAGTTGGTGTCGACTACGGAGACAATAGGAATTCCCATACGCTTTGCTTCGGCTACCGCGATTGCCTCTTTGCGGGTGTCGATAATAAAGATAGCACCTGGCAGTTCTTTCATGTCCTTGATGCCGCCCAGGTTCTTCTCTAAGCGCTGGCGCTCTTTATTAAGGCGTGATACTTCTTTCTTGGTAAGGCTTTCAAATGTACCATCTATTTCCATCTTCTCAATCTTCTTGAGTCGGTGGATAGATTTTTTGATGGTAGAGAAGTTTGTCAGCATGCCGCCTAGCCAGCGGTTGCTTACATAGAACATGCCGCAGCGCTGAGCTTCCCGCTCAATGGCCTGCTGGGCCTGTTTTTTGGTTCCGACAAACAGAATCGATTTGCCGGCTTTTACCTGCTCACGAATGAGATCGTAGGCTTCTTTGATAGAAGCGATAGTCTTCTGCAGGTCGATAATGTGGATCCCGTTCCGTTCAGCGAAGATGTATTTCTTCATACGGGGATCCCAGCGTTTGGTCTGGTGTCCGAAATGTACGCCTGATTCGAGCAGGCTTTTCATGGTTACTACAGACAAGCGAGTCCTCCTTCAAAATGGGACGGTCTGCAGCGAGATACGACGTACCTCTTCCTTTGCATCCGTCTTTCCTTCAGCATATTTCTCACCGTAAATGGTGGAAGATTACAGGGGTGCGATGTCAAGGACATCTATTCCCTGAGACTGTAACATGCCATAAAAACGGCGAATTGGCAACCCCATGACGTTGAAGAAGCAGCCCTCTATCCGGTCGACAAACAGGCTTCCGCGGCCCTGGATTCGGTACCCACCGGCCGCTCCTTCCCATTCGCCTGTATCGAGATACCACTCGATTTCGCGGCCACTGAGCCGGGCTACATGAATTAGAGTGGTCTCCGCCTCAGCGTGAAACTCTTTTATCCCGCCGTTCCAAAGCGAGAGGGCTGTTATGACCCGGTGGGTTCTGCCCGACATGTGCTGCAGAAAGCTACGAGCTTCGCGCCTAGAGGCAGGTTTGCCCAGCACCTTTCCATCGAGATCGATGCAGGTATCCGCTCCGAGGACCAATTCTGAGGCGAGATGCGGGGAATGCTGTAGTACAGCTTCTACCTTCTGCCGGGCCAGGTGCAGGGCCTGCACGCGGGGCGGACGGTTGTCGAAGACCTCTTCATAGTCTGAGGCAACTGCCTCGAATGCAACCCCGAGTTTCTGCAGCAGTTCCTGCCGGCGCGGTGAAGTCGAGGCTAAGATCAGATATTGCATTACAACCTCCTGAACAGAATAACAGCTCCAATAATACCGAACAGCGTGCCCGGATTCAAATAAAGATAGCAGGATATCACATGCAGGTCGAAGCCTACCGGTCCTATGGCCAAATGAAGGGGAATGTCCGCCATATGCACTACTCGTTCCAGCAAATCCCAGGCAAAAGTCCCAATCAGAACCGCCAGTAGCAGCATTTTCAACAGGATGGGCCGGTTTTTTTTGGTATATTTCATTGTATAGCCAGCTCCAGTTCCTCTTTTTCGGTGACAAGATTTTCCCACTGGGCGGAGATTTTGCTTTGAGAAGCCTCGTTTGCTGCTATCTCCTTCTGCAGCTGTTTGACCTTTTCACCATCAGAGTATACTTCGGGGTTTGCCATATCGGCCTGCATGCGGCTATGCTCGTTTTCGAGCTCTTCAAGACGCTTTAGAAGTTTTTCTTCCTCAGATTCCAGTTTTCGCAGACGGTTCTTCTGCTGCTTGAGCTGCGCGTACCGCTCTTTTTTGTTACCGCCGTTGTGCTCGGAAGCAGCGCCTTCCATGGACTCCGGCGGCGTTTCCAGCTTAGCCGGCTGCGGGCCTTCCCGTAATCCATCCTGAGCAGCTTCCTTTTCGAGGCGGTAGAGATAATACTGGTAATCCCCCGGAAAGTTGCGGGCCCCACTCTTGCTCAGCTCCAGCACCCGCGTGGCCAGGTGCTCGATAAAATAGCGGTCGTGGGACACAAATAGCAGGGTTCCCTTGAAATTGGTCAGTGCATCGAGCAGGACATCCTTGGAGTGGATGTCGAGATGGTTGGTCGGTTCATCCAGAATCAGGAGATTGTGGGGCTGCAACAGTAAGCGCAGGAGAGCAATGCGGCTTCTTTCACCGCCGCTGAGCACATTCAGGGGTTTATAGATATCGTCTCCCTGAAACAGAAAGGCGCCGAGAAGATTGCGCAGTTTGGGCACCAGTTCGGTGGGCGCCTCTGCTTCGAACAGGTCGATAATCGAGGTCGGATTTTCCTCCAGTTCACGCTGCTCCTGTGAAAAATAGCCTGCTTTCACACCGGCACCGTAACGCAGCTCTCCGCGGTACTCGGTGTCTACTCCGGCGACAATTCGCAGCAGCGTAGATTTTCCGGCTCCGTTGACACCGGTGACAACCAGCTTTTCACCGCGCATTACCTCTAAGCTCAAGTTTTCCAGCACAGTATTGTCATCATATGATTTGCTCACCTGGTTTAGTTCGAGCACCTTTTTGCCGGAATGAGGGGCGGGAGGAAATGCAAAGTGAATTTTCTGCATGTGCTGGGGCAGCTCTATCAGTTCTAACTTTTCCAGATATTTGATGCGGCTCTGCACCTGTTTCGCTTTAGAAGCGTTGTAGCGGAATTTCTGAATAAAGCTGTTTACCCGGGCAATTTCTTCCTGCTGACGCTCGTAGTGCTGCTGCAGCTCCTGGATTTCCTGTTCTCTGCGTTTCAGATAGGCTGAATAGTTGCCGGGATAGCGGGTCAGCCGGGCCATAAAGAGCTCGTACGTCTCTTCGACAGTGGTGTCGAGAAAATAACGGTCGTGGGAAACAATCAGAAAACCGCCTTTGTAATTGCGCAGGAACTCCTCCAGCCAGTTCCGGGCTTCGAGGTCGAGGTAATTGGTCGGTTCATCGAGCAGCAGAATATCCGGGTGTTCCAGCAGGATCTTCGCCAGGGCAATTCGCATCTGCCATCCCCCGGAGAACTTTTCACAATCTTTCTCGAAATCGCTGCGGTAGAAGCCGAGACCAGTCAGTACTTGCTCAATCTCTTTTTCACGATTGTAATAGTCGGCGTTCAGTAGCCGTTCCTCGATTTCATGCTGCCGTTCGAGTAAATTGAAAGTGTTTTTATCTTCCTGCTTCACACGGCCAAGCTTCGATTCGATGTGGGATTTTTCTTCTACGAGTGAGTGGAGTTCGGTAAAGGCGGTCTCGGCCTCGGCGTACAGCGTACTGCCGGAGAACTTTTTACCGCTCTGCGGCAGGTATGATGCCCGTGTCCCTTTTTGCACCGCAATAGTACCGGAGTCGGCCTGCATCTCACCGCTGATAATCTTCATCAGTGTGGATTTACCGCTGCCGTTTCCGCCGGTAAGGGCTGCCCGGCTCTTAGTGGTAAGGGTTAGTTGAATGTCTTTGAGGACGGTTCTGTCACCAAAGGCGAGTTGAACGTCCGATATCTGTATTGTTTTCATAGAAACTATTCTTAGTCTGCCTTAGTCTGCCTTAGTCTGCCTTAGTCTGCCTTAGTCTGCCTTAGTCTGCCTTAG
>CAZAMY010000215.1:0-5153 GCA_964485995.1 uncultured Sediminispirochaeta sp. | reverse complement strand
CGTACTGGCCAGCCGCAGTTGTTTTGCCCTGGACCTTGCAGCTTCAGGCTTGATCGGATATGATCCCAACTCTATTCCAGCTCTGCACAGCGCATACGGGGTGCTGGATAAGATTGAAAGCAGCGAGGATTATGAGCTGCGGGGGCTCGGTCTGGAGCAGGCGCGCCCGGAAAGGTTTGAATTAGCAGGCGGATCAGCGCGAGAATCAAAGCGCGGACCGCTGGCGAGGTTTCTGCTTCGGTTCAAATTTTTCAAAAATCTGGAGATAAGATCACGCCCTGCCCCGCAATTTGACCACACGAAATGTATTCGCTGCGGAGAGTGTATTGCCATCTGCGCCTCCCGGGCGTTAACATTTTCAGAAATCTCCGGCCAAGAGCAACAACAGCGTATGATACAGCTCGACCAGTCGAAATGCATCCGCTGTTACTGCTGCCACGAGATTTGCCCGGTTGAGGCTATTACCATACCGCGCTAAAAGGAGCAAATTTGTCATTAGATTTACAACGGGAACTCAACCCTGAACAGTATACTGCTGCCTCGACCCTCGACGGTCCGCTGTTAATCATCGCCGGTGCAGGTTCGGGGAAGACTCGGATGATTATTTTTCGAATTGCCCACATGCTCGAAAAAGGCATTCCGCAATCTTCGATCATTGCGTTGACCTTCACCAACAAGGCCGCCCGCGAGATGGCCGACCGTATCCGTGATCTCACCGGAAAACGACTGTCGAATTTGACCCTCTCCACTTTTCACGCCTTCGGGGTTCAAGTTCTGCGTCATCATATCGAACATCTGGGCTTTAAGAAAAACTTCAGTATTTACGATCAATCCGATAAAATTTCGCTGCTGAAAGAGGTCGCCCGCGAGATGAATATCTCCTCCGATGCGATCGATTTCTATGCAACCGCAAATATTTTCTCGGCCATAAAAACCGGCCGCAGCGACTGGACCCGCGAAGTCGAAACTCTCAAACCGATGTACCAGGAGTACCAGGAGCACCTGCATGTGTATAATGCAGTCGATTTCGACGACCTGATTATGCTGCCGATCAAACTGTTCGAGGAGTTTCCGGAAGTATTGGCGCACTACCGCTCTCGTTTTCGCTATATCATGGTGGACGAGTTCCAGGATACCAGCCTGGCGCAGTACCGCTTGATGAAGCTGATGGCCGAAGAGTCGCGAAACATCTGTGTAGTCGGCGATGACGACCAGTCGATCTATTCCTGGCGGGGGGCTAACTATCTGAATATCGTCCAGTTCGAACGCGATTTTCCCGAGCGTGTAGAGATAAAGCTGGAGCAAAACTACCGCTCTACCCGCCATATCCTGAACGCGGCCAACGAATTGATTTCGCACAATGAAAACCGCAAGAGTAAAAAGCTGTGGACCGGCATCGAGGGCGGCAAGGCCCTTGAACTCTACTATCCTGACGATGAGATGCGCGAAGCCGAGTTTATTACCGAAATGATCAAAACCCTGGTAATGCGGGAAAAATACCGCTACCACGACTTCGGTATCCTGGTGCGCACCAACAGTCTTACCGCCACCCTGGAGAACGCCCTGTTGGCCGAGAACATTCCCTATCGGGTATCCGGCGGGCAAAGCTTCTTTCAGCGAAAAGAGATCAAGGATGTAATCGCCTACCTGAAGGTTATCGCCAATCCCGATGACGATGTGAACCTGCTGCGGGTAATCAATACTCCCCGCAGGGGTATCGGAAAGACTACCCTGCAGAAGATCCGCAGCATTGCCGAGCAGAAGCACTACTCCCTCTATTCGACCATCTCGGCTCTGCGCTGGGCATCGGATTCACCGATTACCGCCAAGGCCAAGGAAAACCTAGAGGAGTTTATTGGGCTGATAGAGTACTACCGCGAACAAATCCTCACTGGTCGTAAAATGGCCGAAACCACCCGGTCGCTGATAAACCGCATCGACTACTGGGGACACTTGCTGCAGGAGCACGCCACAAATGACAAGGCCGCCCGCTGGAAGTATAAGAATGTCGGCACCTTCATCGATCTGTTCGAGCGTTGGGAGAATGACCCGGACAACCTCGACCCGAACATTTTTACCTACCTGAACCGAATTTCTCTGATTACCCGTGATGAGGATGAAGAGGGCGAAAAGGGGAAGGTCAATTTGATGACCATCCACGCCTCCAAGGGACTCGAGTTCGAAATTGTCTTTCTAGCCGGAGTGGAGGCACACCTGATACCGCATGCCCGCTCGGTTGAAGAGGATCCGAACAATATGGAAGAGGAGCGGCGCTTGTTTTACGTGGCCATTACCCGGGCCAAACAGAAGCTCTACCTGACCAGCTGCCTTACCCGCAAAATAATGCGCGAGAAGACAGAGTCGGGCCCCTCGCCGTTTCTGGAGGAGATACCCGCCGAACTGATCGAGATTCATCAACCGGAAGAGGAGCTGGCACCGGAAGAAGCGGCCGACATGTTTGCCGCTATGAAAGCCAAAATGGGAAAATAGACCGGATAGTCCGATCCGGAAGGTGCGCAGTTTTCATTTTTTTTAAAATGAGTTACCTTAAAAGGACACAACTTCAAAAAGGATTTTTTGTACTATGAACGATATTAAAACTTTGGAATTTTCAAGCGGGTCACTGCATTTGCTTGACCAGCGCAAGCTTCCGCATACCAGAGAGATATTTGCCTGCCACAGCTATGAAGACGTGGAGTTCGCCATTCGTGATATGGTAGTACGCGGAGCCCCGGCGATAGGCGCAACCGCAGCTTACGGAGTGTATCTGGCAGCTGTAGAGTTTCAGGACTTCCCGAAAGAGGCCTTCTTTTCGAAGCTGCGCGAGGCCGGGCATGTACTCAGCCGAGCCCGCCCGACAGCAGTGAACCTGAGCTGGGCAGTGAAACGAATGCTTGAACTGGCTAAATCATCTGAAGCCCTTAAAACGAGCCAGATTTCTGAGCGATTGCTGATGGAAGCCAAAACCATCCAGGAGGAAGATGTAGAGACCAACCGGCGGATGGGGGCTCACGGGAACAGCATCATTCCTCCCAAGGCTACTATTCTCACTCACTGCAATACCGGTGCCCTGGCTACCGCCGGCTGGGGAACCGCCCTCGGGGTAGTACGTTCGGCTGTTGAAGCCGGCAAAGATGTGTTCGTATATGCCGATGAAACCCGGCCCCGGCTACAGGGAGGGCGTTTGACCGCCTGGGAACTGGTTCAGGAAGGAATACCCGCCAAATTGATTGCCGATAACAGCGCCGCGTTTTTAATGCAGCAAGGCAAAATTGATATTATTCTGGTGGGGGCAGACCGGATTGCCGCAAACGGCGATACCAGCAACAAGATCGGCACCTACATGCTGTCGGTGCTGGCCAAGGAACACGGAGTGCCGTTTTACGTAGTCGCTCCGGTTTCCACCATCGACTACGAGATCGAAAGCGGCACCGAAATTCCGATAGAAGAGCGATCGGCCGAGGAAGTTACCCACATCGGCGGTACGCGCATTGCTCCGGAGGGCATAGAGGTATACAACCCGGCTTTTGACGTGACGCCTCATATCAATATCAGTGGAATAATCACCGAATATGGTGTTGCCAGGCCTCCGTTTACGCAGTCCCTGGCCGCTTTTCACGCATAATTTCACGTATAAAATGACCATTCCGATCTTATATCAGGATTCATCCATACTCATAATTGATAAACCGTCCGGATTGTTTATGCACCCGAATCAATACACGCAGAACAAACCGAACTGTGTAAACATTCTGGGCGGTATCGTACAAAAAAAGGTATTAACCTGCCATCGACTCGACCGCCGAACCTCAGGGGCAGTAGTGTTTGCGCTGCGTAAAGATGCAGCGGCCCGCGTTACCGAACAGTTCAAACAACGCCAGGTAAAAAAACGATACATTGCACTGGTTCGCGGGCTGCTGACCGAAGAGGTGTATACCGACCGGCCCGTCAAAGATCATTACAGCAATGAAAAAAAATATTTAGAGGCTGAAAGCCTGATTCGCCCGCTGGCCTTTGGCGAGCTTCCGACAGAGATGATTCCGAATGAACAACCAAATGAACAACCAAATGAACAACCGGATGGTTCAAATGTTGTGGGTGATACGGGTGAAATTTTCGGGAGATTGCGGGAAACCCGCTATAGCTTGGTCGAAGTGGAGCTGCTGACCGGAAAGACACACCAGGCTCGCAGCCATCTGGCCGCTTTGTGTCACCCGGTAATTGGAGATAATCTGCACGGGGACAAGCTGCAGAACCGGCTGTTCGCCGCGGTGTTTCAAACTGACGAAATGTTTTTGCGGTCTGCGCTGTTAGAGTTTGTTCATCCTGCGGACCAGCGGACCATCAGGGTGCAGCTCGGTCCTGCCGACAGCTGGCTACCCATTCTACAAACCCTGCGTTTTCCCGAAAACTGGACCTCTGCTCATCCACCGGAAGTCTCCCGCGAATAGGCATTAATCGGCCAGAATATGATATAGTTTTTCTTTCGATTTTGCTGACGCAGTGCAAACAAAACCCAGCATAGGAGGTCTCGCTCCGGAGGGCTAACCGTTTTCTGCCAATAGCTTGTAGGCAACTTCCTTTTCATGCGGATATAGATCTCCCGGCATATGGTCCTTTCCCAGGGCCGTTGCAATCATATAGCGAGCACAATGCAGACAATTAGTTCGGCAGTACTCCTCTTTCAACTTTTCGATTTCCGCCGGTTTCTCGGCCAGCTTGCCGTTGAAAAAGGGACAGTGTGCAATAAATTCGCATTCAGCCATATATTTCTATTCCTTCAAATATTTCAATGATTTTGTAGGAAGTGAGTATATAAAAAAACAGCTATCCCTGCAATACGTATAGACTGTCCCGAAGCTTAGCGCATTTTTTTAGAAATCGGGAAAAAATCTCGTTTGCTTGAAGCAGAAGAAAGAATTACCTCCTCTTACTAAGTAAGCAACACCCATCAAGGAGGTATACCATGCGCTTGACCTATCAATTTGTACCCCCATTCTGCCCACATCCGGATTGCCCGATGCACTTCGAAGGCCAGCACCCGGCAAAGTGGTACCGCAAGGACGGCCACCACGAGACCGCGTGCTTCGGCTCGGTACAGCGCTACCTGTGCAAGCACTGCGGCCACAGCTTCAGCACCCAGAGCTTCTCTT
>CAZAMY010000214.1:0-5159 GCA_964485995.1 uncultured Sediminispirochaeta sp. | reverse complement strand
ATCTGGGTTTCTGCATCAATTTCGGCGCTGTAAAAATCTTTGTACTTTTCAAAGCCCACCGACTCGAGCAGCTCGCGGTAATAGGGCAAGTGGTAACTCATCATGGTCATGGAGGCGGTGTGGTCGAATCCATCGATCAGCACACCTGCGCCGGTGAATCCGGAAAAACCCTGCGGGCCGATCAGGCGGTCCAGACCGCGCTGCATGGCCCACTCCTCGGCAAAGGTGAACAGTTCGCGGGCCGCCCCCAGGTCGTCTTTTATTTCGAGAAAGTAGAAACGGGCATCCTTTTTGTTCTGATACTCGTTGAAGCGCTTCGGCTCGAGCAGTGCAATCCGTCCGACCGTCTCATCCTTGCGCTTGGCAATAAAAAACTCGCCATCGGAGTGCTCGAAGAAGGGGTGGTTTTTGGCAATTATCTTCTTCATGGTCCGGGTGAACCAGGGAACATAGTGGGGATTGTCTTTATATACGGTAAACGGGAGCTGGAGGAACTCTTTTTCCGCCTGAGTTCCCGGCTTTACCGGTTCAACTTTAACTGCTTCGTTCATGGAGAAACTCCTTCTCTGGGTTTACATAAAGCCTTTGAGCGCATAGGCCAGGGCAACCCCCAGGTAGTTGCCGATAACCCAACCGGTGACTCCGGTCAGTATGCCGCTCACAATCACCTGCTTGTTCCGCAGCGCCGCTGCCACCACCGGCACAAAGGGTGGCGAGAAAATAAAGGCAGTGGAGGTGATAATATGTGTATCAACATCAATACGAAAAACTGCAGAAAACAGCAGATGGATCCCCGAAACCAAGCCCAGCAGTACTGCCACGTACAGCAGGATCATCGGTGCTGACAGCACTAAGCTCTGCACATTGGCCATCGAACTGACGGTCAGAGAGAAGATCAGAATGAGATAGTAGCCGAGTTGAAAGCTGTTCTTCATACGACGAACCGCCGGAAAAAACGAACAGCCGACTCCCAGTGTAGTGATGGTAAGGATGGCTGCCGGCAGCGCCGCTGTGTCGGGGAGAAAAAGTGTAAAAGATCCGCCTGCAGCGAAGATAATCAACGCTAAACCCAGGGCTTTGAATATATCAATTATCTCACGCCGGGAATATCCCGTAAAGTAGGGCGTAATAGTGTGATAGTTGCCGTCATGCGCATCATTCGATTCGAAGGCGGGCAGAATCTTTCGGAAGAGTTTCGGAAACGCGGTAATCAGCAGCAGTAGAATGAAGCTGGATACCACCACATCCGAACCGTGGACTGCCACATAGGTCAGTGAGCTTACATTCAGGGCGGTGCCGATGGCCGCCAGGTTCGGCGTACCTCCGGTATACACCCCGACCAGCATGCCGGCGATCTTCCAGGTTTCCGGTCCGGTTATGAACCGGAAAATGAAAAAGGTAATTGCTGTGCCGATGCTCACCGCCACCAGAGCACTTATCAGAGAAATGACCGTGCGTCGGGCCAGTGTCCGCCACTGGGTGAGGTTGAGGCTGAAGAAGATCAGCGGCAGCGCCACCGGAACTGTAAAGCTGGCCAGCTGGTTCTGTAGTGAGCCTATACCATCCGGCAGCACACCGATGTTTCCTATCACCAATCCCACGGCATAGGTAATAACGATGGCCCCCAGTTTACTGAGGTGATCGTACTTGTAGGTCAGCGTGAGAATAACCGCCGGAGCCAGCAGAAAAAACAATGTCCACAAGGTGAATACCATTGGCGTAGTACCTACTGCGCCCCGGAGAGCTGCGGCCACAGCCGCTGCAGCACCGCTTTCAGCTCGGGATCGTCGGCGGCATAGCGCAGCAGCGCCTCCAGGTATCCGGCCGGAGCGCCGATGTCGAGCCGGCGGCCTTCCATCTGCCGGAATACCACCCGCCCCTGCTGCATGAGCTTCTGCAGGGCGTAGATGTGATAGTATTCGCTGCTGCCGCTGTGCTTCTGCCAGCCCTCCTCCAGATAGGGGAAAATGTCGGGGGTGAACAGGTAGCGTCCCACCGAAGCCTCGCGGCTGGGCGCTTCGCCCTTGGCCGGCTTTTCGACGATATCCTGCACGTGTACACCGTCCGGAGCGATGTCCAGCACCCCGTAACGCTCCAGATTGGGCGGGTCGTGCATGGCCGCCATAACCGATTTGCCAGTATCATTATAGGCCTTCACCAGCTGGGCAGCCAGGGGTGGCTCTCCGAAGTGCAGATCGTCGGGGTAGGCCACTACGAAGGGCTCGTCCTTGAGCAGATGCCGGGCCTGCAGAAAGGCGTGACCGGTGCCGCGCATCTCCTGCTGATGTACAAAGGCGAATTGGGCGTCGTAAGGCTTGATTTTGGCCAGTTTGGCCGCGCTGGAGTTGTTGCCGGCGGCGGCTTCGCGTGAAAAGACCCACTCCAACTCCATTTCGCGGTCGAGGTAGTCTTCCAGAGCCTTTTTCCGCCGGGAGGAGATGATGACTATTTCGCGGATGCCGGCAGCCAGAAACTCTTCGATGATGAACGCGATGGTCGGTTTGTCGACCAGCGGCAGCATCTCTTTGGGAATAGTCTTGGTAGCCGGAAGAAAACGGGTTCCATACCCGGCGGCAACAATCAGGCCTTTCATAAGGTACCCCTCCTATTGGTGTGGATAGGTTATGCATCCGGAGTGAAAAAATCAACCGTTTTTTTGTCGTGAATTGACGATTACGCATCAGCGAGATACATTGTGGACTATGAAGAGACGAATACTGCCGGCAGTTGTGATGACCGGCGTTTTTTTACTGATGTTTTCGGGCTGTTCGGCCCGTCAGGATGTAGCGTTGAAAGCTGACGGCAGCGGCACGACCACCGTGCGCATCGATCTGAATCCCATTTTCGTGCAGTACCTGCGCGATTTGACCGCCGGGCTGTCGGCGGATGCGCGCGAAGGAGCCGAAGGGGAGCCGTTCCGCATTTTCGACGAAGTTAAAATCGCCGCCGCCTTTGCCCGCACCGGCGGTGCGACCCTGCAGGACTTCCGGCGGACCGCCCCCGGCCACATCCGCCTGACCGCCAGTTTCGACAATCCGGCCGACGTGCTGCCGGCCCCGCAGGATCCTGACGTAGCGCCGGTGGTGGAGTTCAGCGAGAGCGGCGGAGTGCGCAGCCTGCGCTTTAGCCTGAACTCGCAGAACGTCTCCAGCCTCTACAGCCTGCTGGGCATGCAGGAGCAGCAGACCATGCTCACCTTTGGACCGCAGCCCGACCCACTGACCGAAGCCGAGTACATCGACATGATGGTCTATGCCCTGGGTACCTACGCCGAGCGCGGTGAACTGGAGCGGGCCCTGCAGTCGCAGAACCTGCAGATAGTGGTACGGGTGGAGGGCCGGATTCTCTCGGCCGACGGCTTCACCCTGCAGGATGGCCGCGCCGAGGCCACCATCCCCTTTCTGCAGCCGGCCACACTCTTCGAACCGCTGGAGCTGAGCCTGCGCTGGCGGGCGCCATAGCCCCTTATTTTCCCATTATAATTGCATGAGCATATCTTCATAGCTCGGAAAGGGCCAGAGGTCTTTGGCGACCAGCTGTTCGAGACGGTCGCCGTAGTTGCGCACCGCATCCATTTTCTCGAAGACTTTGTAGCGGTAGAAGCGGGCCTGTTCGAAGGAGCCCTCTTCCATGCCCATGGCTTCGTTGAGCAGCTGTTCCAGGGCGGTCAGTTCGGCTTCGAGGCCCTTGAGGGCGTCCAGGACCAGTGTGAGCAGGCCGGTCTGCGGGCTGACGTCCAGCTGCGGATCGACGGCGTAGATCGAGCTGGCGGTGCGGGCGATTTCGCCGGCATAGCGGTTGACCGCGGGAATGATCGATTTGCGGGCCATGGAGAGCATGATGTTGGCTTCGATGGCTACCTGTTTGCTGTATTTTTCGAAGCAGATTTCCTGCCGCGACTCCAGCTCCTCTCGTGAATAGACCTTTTGGCTTTCGAAGAGTGTGATAGCCTCGGATTTGGTCATTTCGGTTATGGCGTCGACGGTGCTTTTGATGTTGGGCAGCCCCCGTTTTTCCGCCTCGGCGACCCATTCATCCGAATAGCCGTTGCCGTTGAAAACCACCCGGCTGTGAGCCCGGTAGGTCTCTTTGACCAGGGCGGCCACCGCTTCGTTGATCTCTTTGCCGGCCTGCAGGTCGGCCTCCAGGCGGTCGGCGAACTCGCTCAGAATGCCGGCGACGGTGGTGTTGAGAATGGTGTTGGCTTCGGCAATGGACTGCGAGCTGGGCACCATCCGGAACTCGAACTTGTTGCCGGTAAAGGCGAAGGGACTGGTGCGGTTGCGGTCGGTCAGGTGCTTGGGCAGCTTGGGCAGCGTGTTTACGCCGACTTCCAGATGGATGCCGTTGGTGGCTTCGACCTTTTTATCGGCGGCCAGCTTCTCCAGCACATCGGTCAGGATGTCCCCCAGAAAGATCGAGATGATGGCCGGGGGTGCTTCGTGGCCGCCCAGGCGGTGATCGTTGCCGGTATTGGAGGCAGCCATGCGCAGCAGCGGGGCGTACACGTCCACCGCTTTGATTACCGCGCTCAGGAACAGCAGGAACTGGGCGTTGCTGTGCGGGCTGTCGCCCGGCTCCAGCAGGTTGACTCCCTCGTTGGTGGCCATGGACCAGTTGTTGTGCTTGCCGGACCCGTTGAAGTCCTTGAACGGCTTTTCGTGCAGCAGACAGACCAGACTGTGCCGGTAGGCGATCTTCTGCAGCGTCTCCATGACGATCTGGTTGTGGTCGGTGGCCACGTTAGCGGTATTGTAGATGGTGGCCAGCTCGAACTGGTTGGGCGCCACCTCGTTGTGCTGGGTTTTGGCCGAGATGCCGAGCTTCCACAGCTCGTGGTTCAGCTCGTGCATAAAACAGGCCACCCGCTCATTGATGCTGCCGAAGTAGTGGTCGTCCAGCTCCTGCCCTTTGGAGGGCGCGGCGCCGAAGATGGTGCGTCCGGCGATGATCAGGTCGGGGCGCTTATCAAAGAACTCTTTGTCTACCAGAAAGTACTCCTGCTCCGGTCCGACGGAGGTAATGACCCGCTCGGCGGTGGTGTTGCCCAGGGCCTTCAGGATCCGCATGGCCTGGGTGCTGACCGCTTCCATCGAGCGCAGCAGCGGCACCTTCTTATCGAGGGTCTCACCCCGGTAGGATATGAAGGCGGTGGGGAT
>CAZAMY010000213.1:0-5169 GCA_964485995.1 uncultured Sediminispirochaeta sp. | reverse complement strand
CATGTTTGGGCTTGCAGTCGATGATGATGGATACATCTATTTTGCTGGCAGCGATGGTGGCGATTTCGTATCGCTGTATAAATTTAACCCAAACCAAAGCTCCGGAAATCGCGTAGTGGCTAAGGTGACAAACGAAAAGTTGGGATACTCTAATATCGATCTACTAGTCAAGAATAACCACCTATATGTAACAAATCCGGGTGGTTTGGACGGCGAGTTGATACTAAAATACACAAAAGGCTTGGACCTTGTGGAATCCTTTGGTACTCTCTCCGATGGAGCGCTTGATGAAGTTGGAGAGTTTATTCAACCAACTAGATTCCTAACCACTACTTCCGACAGCATTTATGTTACTGATGACGATGACTCTGGACTTACAGGAACTAACCGAATTATTAAGTTTAATGATACTGATGGTTCAAGATGGGATAGTTATAATCCTATCACCTCGCTTGGCGATGATGCTCTTAGGTTGTTCTATTCCGGTACGTAGGTAACAATACCCCCGACAGACACGCTCTGTCGGGGGTTATATATGGTCACAAACAGCCGCTGGCGCTTAACCGAACCGGCCGCTGATGTAGTCGGCGGTTTTCTTGCTGGCCGGGTTTAGGAATAGCTTTTCTGTGGTGTCGAACTCCTCCATGTAGCCGTTCAAGAAGAAGGCGGTGTAATCGCCGACACGGCCAGCCTGCTGCATGTTGTGGGTAACGATTACAACTGTGTAGTTTTTCTTCAACTCGTCAATCAGGTCCTCGATAAAGGTGGTGGCAATCGGGTCGAGGGCCGAAGCCGGCTCGTCCATCAGGATTACTTCCGGTTCAACTGCAATCGCCCGGGCAATACACAGGCGCTGCTGCTGCCCCCCCGAAAGAGAAAGGGCGCTCTTGTGGAGCCGGTCCTTTACCTCATTCCACAGGGCCGCCTTCTTGAGGCTGATCTCGGAGATCTCTTGGAGCTTTTCCCGGTTATGGGTACCAAACATACGCGGACCGTAGGCTACGTTGTCGAAGATACTTTTCGGAAAGGGATTGGGCTGCTGGAACACCATTCCGATGTGCCGGCGCAGCCGGACAGGATCGATGTCCTTTTCATAGATGTTTTTTTCATTCAGCAGGATCTGACCTTCAACCCGGGTTCCCTCGATCAGGTCGTTCATTCTGTTAAAACAGCGCAGCATAGTCGATTTACCGCAGCCGCTGGGGCCGATAATCGAAGTAACCCGGTTTTTGTATATTTTCATATCTATATTGTAAAGGGCCTGGGTCTGTCCGTAGTAGAAGCTCAGATCTTTTACATCGATAACCGATTCGAGTTCAACTTCTTTGGCGGTTGCCTCTTCCTGTCTTACAATTGATTGGTCTAGTTCTATCACTGTCTTTCTCCTATACTCTCACCTTAACTATTTCTGTCGATTTCTCTGGTAGAACTTATTTCGCGCATATATTGCAATTCCATTCAAAGAGAGAATGATTACCAGCAACACAACAATGGCCGCGGGAGTGACACCATGCTGAAACTCCGACTGCGGAAAGTCAGACCAGGCGTATATCTGCAACGGCAGTGCACTGAAGGAACTCATAATTCCATGGGGTGGCGTAAACATAGTGGTAGCCGCACCGATCATAATCAGTGGTGCGGTTTCTCCCATCGCATTCGCCAGGGCAATAATGGTACCGGTGAGAACTCCCGGCATCGCCTCCGGCAGCACCACCGTACGAATCATCTGCCACCTGGTAGCTCCTAAACCGAGGGAAGCATGCCGCTGCAGATCCGGTACCGCTTTAATTGCTTCCTGCGAAGAGACAATTACAATCGGCAACACCCGTAAGGTCAATGTAAAAGCGCCAACCAGTACGATACCGTGCGGCAAATTGAATGTTGAAACGAACAAGCCTAAGCCGAGCAGCCCGTACACAATCGAAGGAACACCGGCCAAATTGGCAATATTTATCTCAATAAAGCGTCTCAAATAGCTCTGCTTTGAATACTCCTCCAGATAAATCGCCGATCCGACGCCTAAGGGCAGTGAAAACAGAGCCACTAAGGCAATGACAAAGGATGAACCGACCAAAGGCGGTAGTACCCCGGCTTTTTCAGCAAATCTAGATGGTGAACTGGAGATGAATTGCCAATCGAGCCAGCCGGCTGCCTCATAAATAACGTACATTAGCAGCGCACCGAGCGATACAATGCCGAACAGAGCGGCGATTACACACATGATTTGGAAAATTATTCCTTTAACCTTCTCTTTTTTGATGTTGTCTTTCGCTTCACTGGATGA
This sequence comes from uncultured Sediminispirochaeta sp., assembly GCA_964485995.1. Lineage (GTDB taxonomy): Bacteria > Spirochaetota > Spirochaetia > DSM-16054 > Sediminispirochaetaceae > DSBN01. The sequence continues at coordinate 2,885 of CAZAMY010000213.1, read as the reverse complement.
GAGTACTGTACCTTTACTCTCGTTCATGGTCAGTTGCATCTCGCTCATTAGTATTTCTCTCTATATTTACGTTTGATGTACTGGCTAACCATGTTTAACACCATGGTCATTAAAAACAGGGTCAAGCCAACGGCAAACAGACTGCGATAGGCCACCGAATCGCCGGTAACGTCGCTAATCCCGATTTCTACCATCGCCGCGGTCATAGTCTGTACCGGCTCAAACAAGGTGTCTCCAGGCTTTAGCCAGTTGACCATACGGGATAGGTTTCCACCGGCGATTGTAACTGCCATAGTCTCGCCAATCGCCCGCGACATCCCCAAAATAAAGGAGGAGACAATTCCGGATAAGGCCGCCGGAACCACTACAGTAGTGGTAACCTGAAACTTGGTAACGCCGAGCCCGAAAGCCGCATGCCGTAGAGTATTCGGTACCGCCCGCATCGCATCTTCACTGATACTGGCTATAGTGGGAATTATCATTATTCCCACCACAATCGAGGCACTCAATACGTTGAAGGTACTCATCTGGGGGATAAAGGATTTCAGCATCGGGGTGATATATACCAGGGCAAAATAGCCGTATACCACGGTCGGGATCCCAGCCAGAACCTCGAGAGTCGGTTTCAACACAGACCGGACCCGTTCATCAGCATATTCACTCAGGTAGATAGCCGCCAGCAAACCAGCTGGAATAGCGATCAAGGAAGTCACCAGGGTGAAGGTGAGGGTACCGCTGATCAGCGGCAGGACACCGAACTCCACCGGCTTGATGGTAGGGCTCCAGCGGGTACTGGTAAAAAACTCCACAATAGAAACTTCACTGAAGAAAATGACCGAATCGGTAAGAAGGACAATCACAATCCCCACAGTGGTGATCACCGAAAGAAAGGCAAAAGAAAAAAAGATATATCGGACAATGTGTTCCTTTATATCGACTCGAAACTGTTTATGTATATCAAGATCCATTCTTCACATCCTTGAAGTTGCGGTACAAAAGTGCGCAGGAGGGGAAAGCCCCTCCCGCTTGAATTATTTACTGTACATCAGAAACTGCGTCTTCAAACTTCGCAAGATTGTCTTCAACATCAGCGCTCGTCATCGGAACGTATCCAACCTGCTTGACGATTTCGCCGCCGGTTCTTTCAAGATAGAACTGTACATATTCACGTACTGCAGGACGAGCAAGCTCGTTCTTGGCTACGTAGATGAACAGCGGGCGGGAGAGTACATACTCACCGGCTTTGGCGGTTTCGATAGAGGGCATAACACCGTTTACCTTCAGAGCCTTTACTTTGTCCTTGTTCTCGAGGTAGTACGCCATACCGAAGTAACCGGAAGCGCCCTTAGAACCGCTTACCGCCTGCACAATGGTGTTGTCCTGCTCGGTTCCCTGATAATCGCTGCGGGAAGCTCCGCCTTCACCAACAACCTCTTCGGTGAAAAAGTCAAAGGTACCGGAAGCGGAAGTAGGTCCGTAGAGTTCAATCTCGATGTCGGGCCATGAAGGATCTACATCGCTCCACTTCTGAGCGGGGTCATCGGGACGCCAGATGTGGGCAAGCTGATCAATGGTGATGGTATCGGCCGGGAAGTCTTTGTGTACAACGATGGTCACTGCGTCGATTCCAACCTGGAACTCGAGGGGCTCAATGCCGTTTGCACGGGCCGCTTCCAGCTCGCTGTCCTTAATCGGGCGGCTGGCATCGTTGATTGAGGTTTTACCGGGAATAAAGAAGTTCTTAAAACCGCCGCCGGAACCGGTAGACTGTACAGGGATCTCAACCTGCGGGTGCAGCTTGCTAAACTCTTCAGCCATAGCTACGGTTACGGGGTACACGGTAGAACTACCTGCAATTTTGATAGAACCGGAAAGCTGCTCACCAGCTTCTTCCTGCTCTCCACCTGCGAACACTGCGAAAGGAACGATTACTGCGATCAATGCGATTGCAAGGATCTTTTTCATGTTGGTCTCCTTTTGGATTAAGTTTACAGGTGCACTATCGCGAGCGAATGTTAAAGCTTCGCTTGCATCGTGTGAGAAGTTTTTAATATTTCGGTTAATTTATTGTGAACGGAATGTTATATTTCTGTTAAAGCTTGGATGAAATTGATTTTTTTGCTGCTCCTATAGTAACATAGGCATATGTATAAGATAACAATATTCCATTATCATTTGCTCACCGGCGGCATTACGCAAGTCATTTCTTCATCAGTAAAAGCAGTTCTTCGCACAGCGGATGACCAATTCGATATTACCGTTGTCTGCGGCCGGGATGCACACCGTTCGCAGCTCATCGACTCGATGAATCGTGGTTTAAAGGAAGCCGGAATCGATGCTGAAGTAAAAAGCGAGCATATGCCGGAAATCGATTACCTTGTCGAACAGAGCACTCAACCCTCGGTAGAAAAAATCAAACGGCAGCTCACAGAGCGTTTTTCGGGCAGCACCTGGTGGGTCCATAACTATCACATCGGAAAAAATCCGTTATTTACCGAAGCACTGGTTCAGATTGCCCACGAGCAGCCGCAGCAGCAGATAGTGCTGCATATTCATGATTTTCCGGAGAGCGGGCGCTTTTCTAATTTGAAAGCCCTGTATGAAAGCCTCAACTCTCCATTGTATCCCGCTGGTGAGAATGTTCGCTATGTGCTCATCAACAGCCGTGATCGCGATATATTGGCCGAAGCCGGCATACCTGAAGCACAGTTATTTCTGCTCAACAATCCTATCGAACCAAAACAGGAAAAGCGAATAGATTACTGGCAGGTACAACAAAAAATCTCCTCATGGGCAGCCGAGCACAGCATGCGCTGGGAGCCGGATGGAAAACTGCTGCTGTATCCGGTACGCACCATCCGCCGGAAAAATGTTCTGGAGGCGGG
>CAZAMY010000212.1:0-5201 GCA_964485995.1 uncultured Sediminispirochaeta sp. | reverse complement strand
TGTAGCCCTTTTCATCGGGCCACACAAAAACCCGGCCGTTACAGCCCTCTCCGTAGACTGCATAGCCGGCCTCTAGGGCAGTTTTAATCTTCCCGATAGTTGATGCCTCGACATACAGCGTACCGTCGCTCAAGTGCAGATGCTGCGGAAAATCCTGCTGTTTGAACTCGAATACCGGAGCAAACCGTGTTTTCTGTTCCATAGCTGATACCCTCCGTGCGACAGGTTTAGTTTAAAGTAATGTTTTGTAGTGGGGTGAGTCAAAGGTTTGGTGGGTTAAAAGGGAAAGCCCCGCCGGCCGGGGCGGGCGGGGCGGGCGAATCGGGGCTTCGGTGGAGTTTGGGTTTCCGGGGTGGCCGGAATCTTGATTAGCACGTGAGTTAAAAATTAAAGACCGCTGACCAGTCGAAGCTGGCCGAATCTTCCAGCCACTTCGGCCACTTTTCGGCGTAGCCCGGTACTTTGACCTCTTTCACCCGATCGGAGGAGGGGTGATACGGTTTGATGTCCAGCACCGGCGTGTCGGGCTCGGCATCGATAAAGGGAACCTCGATGATGCCCTTCTCGGCATCTACACTAATTACCTGGGCAACCGTCATCAAAATCGGGTTGGGCCGGACCGGTGAACGGGTGGCAAAGATGCCGATCTGCTCCGGGCCGCCCTTGTACGGGCTTTCGGCAGTCAGTATTTGCCGGGTCTCCGGGCTGTCGTACTGATTCCCCCACCAGACCACCTGAATGTGGCTAAAGTCTTCCACTCCTGCGAGTCCCTGCGCGTAGGCCGCCTCCAGCTGAATCAAGAAGCTCTCGCCTTGCATGATCACCTTTCCAATGGGTGTAAAACTTACCTGTGCTACTGTATTTTCCATAATCTACTCCTTGTGTGTTGATATCAAGGAGTATACTGAGGTGCTGCCTTAGATGTTTGAGCCTGCTTGCTCACGAGTTTGCATTTCTTGCGGAAACAGGGTCGTTACTAACAGTACTATCGCCGCCGCGAGGAGCATAGAATTGATCCAGTGCGTGGCTATGGGCAGCACTGAATCGATAAACCAGTAATCCAGGCTCTGAATCCAAATAAAAGCGCCGGCCAGCAGTATTCCGGCCGAGGCCTGGGTTCCCCGCAGCAGGCGGGAGTGCCCGGACAGCGGTGCAAGGCGGCGGCTGCCGGTCAACACTCCTTCCAATATCTGCCATACCTGTAATAAGAGCAGAGCCAGCACCAGGGCAATCGCTGCCCAGGCTATTTTCTGTACGGTAATAATAAAACCCATGCCGATAGAATCGAATCCGTTCCAGACGGCCCAGTCGGAGAGGATGTAGGCAAAGCCCGGCCAGGTGCGCTGACTGTTGGAGAGAATTACAATTCCGTCGCCGGTCTCCGGTATCAGGTGGAAGTCGGTCATCCATCCGCTGCCCTGGCCCCCGTGCGAGACCGTTTTTACCGCTTGCCCGCGGCCGGAGAGAAACTCGATGAAGTGCCCCAGTCCGTAGCCGTCGAACACAAAGCGGTAGTAGCCCGTCATGTCGGAGACAGGAGTGTACATGCGTTCAATAGTGTCCGTTTGCAGCACTCCACTGTGCCGTGAATTAAAACCGGTCATGCCGGCGGCGGCAAAGCGGGCTACATCATCGAGGGGACCGAACAGGCCGCCGGCCGCCTTATCCGGATAGATGTATACCGGTATCGCCTTTCCGCGATTATCGTATCCGTTGGCAACCGGCGGATCGAAATCCGCACTCCAGTTGAACGAGGAGGAGGTCATTCCCAGCGGGTCCAGTATCTCGTGCTGCATGTACTCGGCAAAACCTCGGCCGGTTACCTCCTCAATCACCAGTTCCAGGATGTTGAAACCGGCGTTCGAATAGTAAAACGTACCGCCGGGGGGCTTGAAAAGCACAGCATCATTGTTCAGTCTCTCCTTGAGGGTGGGAATACCTGGTTCATCCGGGGCGTAGCGCACTCCGATGGTACCGAGCGGCATTCCGGCGCTTCCGCTCAGCAGCCTCCGCACCGTCACCAGTTCCTCGTCGAACTCGGTTTCGGGCAGCTGCCAGCTCGTGAGGTACTGCTCCACCGGAGCATCCGGATCGATACGTCCCTGCTCTATGAGCTTCAGCACCCCCCAGGCGGTGGCCGACTTCGAGATCGATTCCAGTCGGCAGTAGGTGTCAGTTGACATCCTGCGGCCAGCCGCTACATCTGCCCAGCCGTACGCACGTGTCCATACCGTCTCTCCCGATTCGACCAGGGCTATGGAAAGGCCGGGAATTTTGTAGTCGGTCATGATCTGCGGCACCCGCCGGTCGAGATGCGAAGTGAACTCCTGTAAGCTCGCCTCCGGACCTGTCTGCCCCACCGGAAAGACCTTCGAGGCAATGATGACTATTGTTCCAGAAATAATTACTGCAGTAAGCAGCTTAATCCATATACCGTATTTATCCATACTCAAAAGTAGAGTTTAGCACAGTTTCGGGCAAAATCTTGTACAGTTTTTTCAATGTAAGATAAAATGAAGGGAACGGAGGTGCAAAAATGAAATTGATACATCCTGAATACCGGGCAGAGAATAAGGGTCACTATAGTCCCGGCGTTATCGCGAATGGAATGCTGTATGTTTCTGGCCAGCTCTCCCTGGATCCGGATACTCGCAGAGTTGTCGACGGCGGCGTCGAAGTACACCTCCGGCAGGCCCTAAAAAACATGGAAAGGGTATTGCAGGCGGCCGGGCTGGGCCGCGGGAATGTGGTACAGTGCAGGGTATATATCTCGGATATGGACAACTGGGATAAAGTGAACGAGGTATATGCGGAGTTTTTTGGAGACCATAAGCCGGCCCGGATTGTACTGCCGGTAGGAAAACTGCATTTCGGATGCCTGGTTGAGGTAGAAGCGGTGGCTGAGCTGTAAAATCTACTTAGTGTTAAAAATCTTGTGGTGAAATCGCTGGAGCTACTATATGTAGTGGGTTCTTCGTGAAGAGTGTCCACATATAGTGTGTTTAGTACGCATGCCACAAGATTTTTAACATTACTTAAAATTTACCCGAATATGAGCAGAATTTTTTAGTTTAGTTTGTAAGTCACGTTCTATGTTATTATATTTACAGTGGGAAGAAGTATATGATACACACAAAGCCATATATTACAGCATATGTCGTGAACCGGGAAGGACGATTGATAAGGGAATTCGAAGCTTTCAACATTGAAGATTTGGAAGGCCTGAGAGAGGTATTGCCCTTTATTTCTTCCGGCGATGTGCTGCGCTGTTTTACTAAAATCGGTTTTGTAGATACCTATATCATCAAAATCTTAGAGTATAAAAACTGGCCATCCATTATTAGACTCGAGAAATTAGCCGCATAGCAGCTCCCCTTCACGGGGAGCTTTTTATTGGTGCGCCCGGCAGGGCGCACCTACTACTAACTTATTGCTTAGAATCCCTGTTCCAGCAGCCAGGCTGAAAGGGCCTCTTCCCGTGCCTTTATGTCTCCGTTGCCCGAGTATTTGCCCATCTGTTTTTCAGCTACGATCCTGCCGTCCATCATGAACAGCACCCGCTCGGTTTTTGCTGCAACCTTCACATCATGGGTGACCAGCATAACCGTGGTTCCGGTACTGTTGAAATCAGCCAGCAGACTCATGATTTCATCGGATGATTTAGAGTTCAATGCGCCGGTCGGTTCATCGCCGAAGATAATGTCGGGCCGGTTGATCAGTGCCCGGCAAATGCCAACCCGCTGCAGCTGGCCCCCGGAGGCCTGGCTGATGTCGTTTTTCGCCAGTTCTGTAATGCCGGTTTTCTGCATCAGCTCGGCCGCCCGCTTCCTGACACTGCCCCGGCTCTGGCCCCGGCCGCCGTTCTGGGCCAGGTAGCCCGACAGGATGATGTTGTCGAAAATCGAGAGATTCTTTAGCAGGTGGATCTGCTGAAAGATGAAGCCCATCTCCTTTAGGCGGAGTGCGGCCAACTCTTTCTCTGAGAGGGCAGACAGCTCTCTGTCTTTGAACTTCACACTGCCGCCGCTCATTTTGTCCATGCCGCAGATGTTGTACAGCAGGGTCGATTTACCTGAGCCCGAAGGTCCCATTACCGAGACGAACTCGCCGCTATGGATCTTCAGATCTACCTCTTTGAGCACCTGATGCTCATTCTGTTTTCCTAATACATAGGTTTTATTCAGCTGTTTTGTTTCAAGTAGTACATTCATATTTATACCTCCGTAATTCTATGTTCTTTGAGTGCGGATATACTGAAGAGCGTCGTCAGAGCAACGGCGCTCACTAATAGCATTGGCATAATGAAATATGCCTGTAGTGGATCTATGACAAATGAAATCTGAGAAGCCCCCATTTGCGACCAGAGCAGACTCACGAGCCGCTGCCCGATGGTGTTGGAAAAGAGGGTTCCGAGCAGAATTCCCCCCACCAGCAGTACCAGGGTGTTGCTGAGGTACTGGATGCGGATGTGGCCGAGCGTAAATCCCAGACTCTTCATAATGGCAACTCGAGCCGCATCTTTGGAAATGATCATCTTCAGAAAAAGTGCGGTAATCAGTACCGCCACGGCAATACCGGCGGCGATTGCAACCAGGGTGACCCGCCGCAGTTGATCAATGGTATTTCCGAGTGTCTGTTTTATGTAGCTCTCCATGTCTGTAACCCGGGCCGGATAGAAGCGCTGTGAATATTCGTGTTGCTTTTCTGAAATTACGGCCGAATCGACAAAGTTTATGCTGACTGTATACCAGACCACTCTGTCCCGGTTATAGGGCAGCCTGCTTTTCGCAGTCCGGCCGCCGTTGGTTACATCCTGGTATATGCCGCACAACTCCAGATGGACCGGCCGTCCGTCGCGCAGAATGGTCAGCCGGTCGCCGATGCTTTTGTTCAAATCTTTGGCCAGCAGATACGACAGGGCAATTTCGTTCTGCCCGGCAGGTGCTCCGCCTTTTACGTAGTCGAGAGGAAAGAGCGAAAAGTCTCCCGACTCGATTGCCAGCGTCTCCTTTTCGCCGCTTTCGGTGAGCAGTGTGAACTGCGAGGTTACCAACGGGGAGAAGCGGGCTACGTCCCCGTCGGCTTCGATGTACTCGATCATTTCGTCAAATCTGCGGTCAACCGAGTCGCTCTGCCGCAGATCGATGCGTATATCGCTGCGCCCGATCCCCATATAAGAGATAAAACCGGGCGAGGTGATG
>CAZAMY010000211.1:0-5202 GCA_964485995.1 uncultured Sediminispirochaeta sp. | reverse complement strand
TGGATGCTTCGGAGTTCGATTCAGAGGGACGCGCCCTGGTGCTTGAATACCCGGACTTTGTCTTGATCAACGGCTATTTCCCCAACAGCCAGAGTGAAGGGGCCCGTCTCGATTATAAACTCGGCTATTGTGATACCGTTTTGGATCTTTGTGACTCGATGGTGTCCGCCGGGAAAAATGTGGTAGTGTGCGGCGACTACAATATTGCGCATAAGCCGATTGATCTGGCCCGGCCCAAGCAGAATGAGGGGAACCCCGGGTATCTGCCGGAAGAGCGGGCTTGGATGGGCAAGTTCCTGGATGCCGGCTACACCGATACCTTCCGCATGTTCAACACCGAAGGCGGTAACTACACCTGGTGGTCGTACCGAACCCGTGGACGCGAACGGAACGTTGGATGGAGACTTGATTATTTCTGCGTAAACGAGGGTTTTTCAGAAAAGGTGAAGCGCTCGGAAATTCGCTCCGAAGTGATGGGCTCCGACCACTGCCCGGTGTTTCTGGAGATTGCTTCGGAGAATTAATTCGAGAGTTGGTAGCCACAGGAGAACCTCCATCAGTATTTTTAAGCGGGAGGAAACCATCGGACGCCGGAAGTCATTGATCATCCTGGGCATGGCTGAAAGCGTACCTACATTTTCTATCACTAATCTCATTGTATGTAGTAGCACCAGGAACGGTATACTTTTCTCGGTCGTCAGGCATGCGGATCCTATCATAAAATTTTAGAGAATTCAAAATCACTTCTGTCTTTCAGGCTTGGGAAATACATGGGCTGTGGTTTATAGTTGATATAGCCGAGAATTAGAATTGGAGGGCACATGCTGAAAAAGGTGCTGATTCCGCTGCATTTGCATGAATCGAAGGATCGTTTGAGCGAAATGGCAAAGTTTCTAAAAACGCTGGGAACGGTTGAAGCGGTACTGCTGCATGTCGGGGCTAACTCGCGATCGGCAGGGGAGCATCATCGCCGGCGGCTGGAGCGGGCAGCCGAGTGGCTTAAATCGCTTGGATATTCGGTGGAGACGGCGCTGCAGCCGGGATCGGTCCAGATGGAAATCGTGCATGCGGCAGAGAAGCACAAAGTTGATTATATCAGCTTTGCCTTTCGCCGCAAGAACTGGCTGGAGCGGGCGATTCTCGGCAGTACCGTAAAGGACGTGATACGACAGGCTGATATACCGGTGTTCGTACACAAGCAGCCTTCGCGCAAAGCCGAGAGTGATGACCTGTACCGGGTCTTGTATCCGACCTCGCTGCAGTGGAGAAACGATATCATTATCGATTACATTCGGAACAAAGGGTTCCAGCCCGATGAAGTGATTTTTCTGTATGTGGGCAAGCGGGCCCCCGACCCGGTGGTTGAGCAGCAGCGCCGCGATGAAGTAGCTGCTCGGCTGGAAGAAACCCGGCAGCAGAGCGGATTGGCTGAATCGGAGAGCCGGCAGATTTCAGTGCTGGGCTCTGCCCGGCGGCAGATCGTAAAGATTGCCCGGCGGCTGCCGGCGGATATAGTTCTGCTGGGCAAAGCCGACTCCACCAGCGGCATGGGACCGGTCCTTGGCTCGACAGCTGAAGAGGTAAGCTACAATGCGCCATGCTCGGTACTGATAATTCCGCGTGAACTGGAGGGCAGAGCATGAGGAAGGGCACAACTGTTTTCGTTATTTCCCTGGTACTGGTTTTTTTCTTTGTGGGTTTGGGTATTGTGGTACCAGAACAGCTGGATTCCCTGAGTGCGGCCCTGCACGGGGCCATCATTGACCATTTTGGCTGGGCGTATCTGCTGGCGGCGTTTGGGTTTGTAGTTTTCAGTCTGTTTCTGGCCTTTAGTAAATACGGCCGTATAAAACTGGGTAAGGACAACGAGAAACCGCAGTACAGTTACTTTTCCTGGTTCAGTATGCTGTTTGCCGCCGGTATGGGAATTGGGCTTATCTTTTGGGGAGTAGCCGAACCGCTCAGCCACTTCTCCAATCCGCCCAAATATATTGAGAGCGGCAGCGGATCGGCGGCCGGTTTTGCAATGGTACACAGTTTTTTTCACTGGGGCATTCAGCCGTGGGCAATTTACATTGTGATGAGCCTCTCGATTGCCTACTTCTCTTTTCGGCGCGGTATGGCGCCGTTGATTTCGCACACTTTCTATCCCTTGCTCGGTGACCGGGTGTTCGGCGGAATCGGACGGCTGATAGATGTGCTGGCGGTGTTTGCCACGGTGTTCGGGATTGTGACATCGCTGGGACTGGGGGCGCTGCAGATCAACGGCGGTCTGAACGCGGTGTTCGGCGTGCCAACCACTGATACCGTCACCTTCATCATTATTGCGGTAGTCACGGTGCTGTACATGATCTCGAGTATGACCGGTCTCGATACCGGAATTCAGATCCTGAGCAAAACAAACGTGATGATAGCGATCTTGTTATTGGCGTTTGTATTCGTGGTCGGTCCGACTTCGTATATTCTGAATGTATTTACTACGACAGTCGGCGAATATGTGTCGCAGTTTGTTACCCTGAGTCTTTCAACCAATCCTTTTGAGGGCTATGAGTGGACTAAATCGTGGACCCTGTTTTACTGGGCCTGGTGGATTTCCTGGTCGCCCTTTGTGGGGCTGTTTGTCGCCAGTATTTCGCGTGGCCGCACAATCCGAGAGTTTGTCTCCGGTGCGCTGCTGGTGCCGACCCTGCTGACCTTCCTGTGGTTTGCGGTGTTCGGGGCAACCGGTTTTGACCTGCAGCTGAATCAGGGCGTTGATCTGGCCTCTGCAGCTGTGTCCGATGTTACTACCGTACTGTTTGAAATGTTCAACTACTTACCAATCGGCAGGGTACTGAGTCTGATAGCAGTACTTCTGCTGAGTGTGTTCTTCGTGACTTCGGCCGATTCGGCCACCTTCGTGCTCGGCATGATGACCAGCAACGGCGATCTGAATCCGCCGATGTCTAAAAAGCTGACCTGGGGGATTCTCCAGTCCTTTGCCGCCATGATTCTGCTGATGTCCGGGGGCCTGGAGGCGCTGCAGCGGATGGCGATTGTGGCCGCCCTGCCGTTTACCATCGTAATGGTATTTATGGTCTTCAGCCTGCTGAAGGCGTTGCGCTACGAGTGGAAGTACGAGCTGCGCAGCCGGAGATCCGGCGACCGGCGGTGACCGGCAGCCCTTTTCGAAGTAAAAGCAGTCTTCTGGCTCAATGAACTCGAATGTGATAAGGTGCCCGATATGAAAGCCAGTAAAAAGAACCGGCCGTTCTCACTCCTGATAAAACCGGCCGGCCCGGATTGTAATCTCCAGTGCCGGTACTGTTTTTATCTGCCGAAGCTGCAGCTGTTTGGAGCGGAGACAGGCCACCGCATGAGCGATGAGGTGTTGGAGCAACTGGTGCAGGGCTATTTCAACACCTATCAACCGACCTATGTGTTCAACTGGCAGGGCGGCGAGCCGACCCTGATGGGACTCGACTTTTTTGAACGGGTAATCGAGTTGCAGCGCCGTTATGCTCCATCTGACAGCAGGGTAACCAACACCATACAGACTAACGGAACCTTGATGAACAGTGAGTGGGCCGGGTTTATTGCCCGTCACCGCATCCTGACGGGGGTGAGCCTGGACGGGCCGGAGGAAATCCACAATACATTCCGTCGCGACGCGGCCGGCAACGGCACGTACAACAATGTGATGGCCGGCATCGAACATCTGCGCCGCGCAGGAGCCGAGTTCAATATTCTCAGTATGGTAACCGCCGCAAATACCGAGCGTGCAAAAGAGACTTTCGACTTCTTCACCCGTAACAAGTTCAATCACCAGCAGTATATACCCTGTGTGGAGTTCGATGCAGAGGGTACTCCGCGTGAATACACCGTCAGCCCGGAAGGGTGGGGGCGTTTTCTGGTCGATCTGTTTCATGCCTGGTACCCGCGAAAAGTCCGGCGGATAAGCATCCGAAATTTTGATAATGTGGTAAACTTTTTGGCTGCCGGCGAGTACTCTTCCTGCACCATGCGCGGAAAATGCGACCAGTACTTTGTGGTCGAGCACAACGGCAATGTATATCCCTGCGACTTTTTTGTGGAGCCGGAGTGGCGGCTGGGGAATATCATGGAAGATGGCTGGGCCCATTTTTTAGGATCACCGCTTTATCACCGCTTCGGTGCCATGAAAAGCAAATGGAACCCGGCCTGCAGCGAATGTCCCTACCTTCATCTGTGCTCCGGGGATTGTCCGAAATTGAGGTTCGTCACCGATAGAGATCCGCAGTCTCTCAGCTATCTTTGCCGCGGGCACCGCTATTTTTATGATGCGACCATTGCCGCTTTCACAGAGCTGTCCAAGAGTCTGCAATCCAATCTTCGCAAAAACCAACCGGGGTTTACGGGTGAAGGGGTGCCGCCTTTCGAAAGGGCGCTCGAGGATCCATGCTTCTGCGGCAGTGGGAAAAAGCTCAAAAACTGTCACGGTCCGCTTAAATACTAAATTGATTAATGCGGTGGATGAAATCGAAAGAGGGGTTTCTATTTTTAAGACCGATGTGTAACGGTTCAGGACTGAGCAAGCTGGATAAGTTCGTGTTGCGGGGAGCTGCGTCCGGCCGCCCATTCTAGACGCCAGCGGTTTTCATAATATTTGCAGCGGCTGCGTGCGTTTTCGATCCGGGGTGATCGGCCCTCATCCGATGTTCCTAATGAATCTATGATCCGGGAGGCCCCTCCTGCTAACATAGCTGCAATTTCGGGTTTAGATAGATTGAGTTGAATATCTGCGGTTCTCAGCATCATAACCGCAACATTCATTTGGTCCCCGAGTTCATTGAACAGAGACAGTGCCCTGGCAGTATGCTCGAGGGCCGCAACAAAATTTTTTTGTCTAAACTCTGTCAATCCCAAGCCTTCTTCACACCAGGCAATCAGCCAGCGGTCATCGAGTTCCTGAAACATATGCAGAGAGAGTTGATAATCGGTTTTGGCACGTTCAAAATTGCCGCTTGCAGAGAAAAGATCGCCCAGACCGTTCAAAGTGTGAGCATAGGACCACTGGTCTCCCCGGCGGCGTGCGAGGTCCGCGGCCTCCTCCACGACGTGCCGCCACATGTCACCTACGAGGTCGAACTCGACGGACGACGCGGGGTCTGCAAGCTAGCGACCAGCGACGAGGGCGACCCGGCGACGGAAGCGCGAATCGCGCAGCACGTCGGGGCGAACACC
>CAZAMY010000210.1:0-5206 GCA_964485995.1 uncultured Sediminispirochaeta sp. | reverse complement strand
TTTAGGTATAATCTCCACATCGCTGCTTCTGGCTACCTATATGCGGGTGAGAATCAGGTTTTTTCAGAAGTATCTGATTCCGAATGCGCTAACAGCCGGCTTTATGCTGCTGCTGTTTTATAATTTTGCGGCACCGCATATTGGGCTCTCTTCCAAGGGGCTCGGTGCGATGGTCTATCACCTGCTGAGTATCTCGTTCATTGCAATGACACTTCGTAGAAGCCCTAGAAAAGAGGGAAAAGAGAGTCACGGAATCATAGCCACCTCTGTGGCAGTAATTTTTCAATACGGATTACAGGCCACTGTCGGATTACTGATTACCCTTTTCTTTATTAGCACATTCATCCCTGATTTGTTTCCGTCTATGGGATTCTTTATTCCCCTGGGCTTTGCACTTGGGCCGGGACAGGCGTATGCAATCGGTGAGGGCTGGCGAGCCTTCGGCTTTGAAGGCGGTGGCAGTGTTGGTTTGACGTTTGCGGCTATCGGATTTCTATTTGCCTGTTTCGGCGGAGTCTGGCTGATCAACTACGGTATACGTAACGACTGGATTTCGCCTGAGAAGAAAACGTTAATCCGCAACCAGGGCGTTCGAACCGGCGTGTATTCACGCCAGACTGAGAAGCCTCTGGGTATGTATTTATCAACTGAGTCGGAAGCAATCGATTCGCTTACCTACAACGCTGGGATGGTGTTTGTAGTCTACTTCATCAGCTATCTTATTCTCAAACTTATCACCTATGTACTCGGCTTTATCGGCCCCCTTGGTGAAGAGCTGGCGGTGAACTTATGGGGAATCAACTTTGTGTTTGCCGCCCTGACAGCGATTTTGGCGAAACAGCTGATCGGAGTATTGAATATACAGTTTACCATGGACAATCACGCACTCACCCGTATCGCCGGTTTTTCCGTTGATCTCATGGTGGCATCCGCAGTGGGAGCTATTTCGGTGGTAGTTGTGGTGCAGTATTGGATCCCGATTACTGTGATGAGTGTCATCGCGGGGACTTTGGTGTTGATAACCGTACCCTGGATGAGTTCACGGATCTTTACAAACCACCGCTTCGACCGTTTGATGATTTTATATGGGGGAATGACCGGCACAATGCCTACCGGTCTTGCACTGCTGCGGGTTATCGATCCGGAATTCGAGACGCCAGCTGCTTCGGATTACATGTTTTCGACTGCAGTGGTTTTTGCGGTGTGTATACCCCTCATTTTGGCCATCAATCTGCCAGCCTACTCTTACACCACCGGTAACCCGATCTATTTTTGGCTGGGATTGGCAATTGCCTCTGCATATTTAATCGGCGGATTCATCGCATTCTTGATCCTTGCGAAAAAGCGGGCCTTCAAGTCGCCGCACAAGCAATGGCTGCACTAGACACTTTTCGGAATTTCCGGAATTCTCAAGCGCAGCCAGTAGCCGGAATGAGTGGAAAGCTCAACTTTCGCCCCGATCTGATTGCTTAAAATATGAATCAGACTCATTCCCAGGGTAGCCCGCGGCTCGGATAGACTGAGCACTTTCTCGATACCGATACCATTGTCCGAATATGTCAGTTCGAGTTCGCCGGCGCCGTTTCTCTCCGCTTTTATCTCTATCCTGCCCGAATCCTGAGCGGGGAATGCGTGCAGCAGAGAGTTCGTAATAAGCTCATTCAGGATAAGGCCGCAGGGCATAGCCAGTGGCAGATCAACTGTAATATTTTGTACCTGTATAACTCTCTCTATCCGTTTTGTCTGGGCGTAAATACTGAACAACTGCTGGCTGATCGAATCGATGTAGGCTTCCAGATCGATTCGGGAAAAACTGTCGGATTGATACAGCTTCTCATGTACCAGGGCCATCGAGTAGATCCGGTCGCAACTGCTGTTCAATATCTCCCTGGCATTGCGGCTGTTGCTTACCTGATCGGCCTGCAGGTGCAGCAAACTCACCACCACATTCAAATTGTTTTTTACCCGGTGGTGAATCTCCTGCAGCAGTACATTTTTCTCCTCCAAGGCTCGTTCCAGTGTCGAGCGGTTTTCCTGCAGTCGTGTGGACATTGCGTTGACCGCTGCGGTTACCTTTCCGATCTCATCCTTCCTTCTCGACTTGATTCGGGGAAACGCCCCGCCGCCGATCTCTTCGGCCGCCGCGATCACCCGCTTGAGAGGCCGATGCACTCCGTGTTCGAGGGTAATAACTAATGTTGCCAAGAGCACTCCGCTGATTCCCGCCAGGGCTAAAAACAGGCCGCGCTGCATCATCTTTGCGGGTGCCGCGACAGTTTTCAGTGGAACTAGTGCAACTATGTGCAGACGCCAGAAGGGGAAATAACGCGAGTGTAACAGAACTTCATTCTTGCCGATCATGCGGGTCTGGATACCTGTTCGTGAGATAGACGGGGGTGTAAAATCCACTCCGGCCGGCAGCAGCGGGTATGTACTGTCCTCGACTTTTCCCTGCCCGCTCACAGCCAGCATGTGGACCTCCGGCCAGCGCTGATGCAGCTGGGTAATAGCCCGCAGGGTTTCTTGATACATCGTTTCCACCATCATCTCATCATCGCTCAGCCGAAGCGACAGGAGATCCTGAAAGTTTTCTTCGCAGTACTCCATTGCGATAGAGGTGGCCAGCTCGAGATCGGTCGAACTCTTTTCAGTGAAGTGATCGATCAGCAGGGAGGTCAGCAGCAGATTGATCAGCACGGTACTCGCAATCCCGGCAATTGCTACCGGAATTAGAATATAGGTAAAAATAGTATGTGGAAATGCAACTCGTTTCTTCACACCCAGCACTGTCTCTCTCCCTTTCAGAAGCGCGGTTCAGCGGTCTGAAGCCGGAAGGGATAAACAATCTCCTTTTTCCTATCCTGCCATTGAATAAGAATAGGATTGTGTCCGATCTGTTTTCCGGTGCTGTCTACCTTGAAGCGGCCTATTACTGTGACCGTATCCATGGCGGCTATATAATCGCGCAATACAGCATTATCCAGGCTTCCGGTTTCGGTAATTGCTCGGTCGAAGACCTGACCGGTTGCGAAAGCCGAACCGGCATGATAGGAGGGCGGCACATCGGCAAAGTCCTGAAATGCGGAGATAAACTGACGAGTGCCCGGATAGGGAATCCGCTCTTCCGGTTCCCACTGCGAAGGGCCGAACACCCCTTCGGCCATGTCTCCGGCCCGTACAGCGAACATAGGATGGAGAGGAGCAATGGTCATGCACACTGCCGCCGGTGGGTGTCGAAGAGCTGTGAGCGACTTTAAAATTGCATGCCCTTCATCGGGGTATGTGCTAATAATCAGAGCGGTCGACTCGTTCGGGTCTGCACGTCGTACCAGTTCCGCCGCCCCGACCTGTCCCGGAGTATAGTCAACAATCTTGCGTACTTCCATGTCGAACTTCGCGGCCCATTCCACCGCACCTGCGGCGGTATCTATGTTGAAAGGATTATTCTCATGAATTATTGAAACCTGCTGGATACCGTGACGCGCCGCAATATCTAGAAAGCCGATAAAGTAGCGGTCGGCTGTTGAATACACTCCAAACACATATTTATATCCGCGATCCCAAATCTGCATTCCCGAAGCCCCTCCGGCTATCAGTACGTAACCGGCCTTCTCGGTGATTTCACTGACCGCCAGAGTAATAGGGGTTCCATAGGGGGCGAACAGCAGGTCCACCTCCTGTTCATCGACAAAACGCTGATAAATCCTGCGGGCTGTCTCCACGCTGCTATGGTCGTCAACTATCTGCAGCTCCAGCGGCCGGCCCAGCAGGCCGCCGTCTGCGTTGGTCTCCTGCACCCATAGCTCGTACCCGCGTTTGATCATATGTGAAGGTTCTCTGTAAATGCCCGTGAGCGAGAGGCTTGCCCCTATTTTGATTGGTTCTCGGCTATTGCCCGGAGTCGCATGCGTCTGCGCTGCGGCGAAAGCCGGGAACAGAGCCCACATTATGAGCAAGGAAAAGAGCAGAAAAGTGGTGGGGAAAGCCGATCGCCGACCGGCACATAGGGTCATATATATAGTGTAGTGCTTCGATTGTGCTATAGCTACAGACCGCTCAAAATAATTACTCTAATCTCATATTCTAAAGTCACTTATCCTTGAAAAAAATCCAAAAAAAACATAATATCAATCCAGTAACTACACCAAGGAGTCTGATATGTATGTAATCAGCGATGACTGCATCAGCTGCGGCGCCTGCCAGCCAGAATGCCCGGTTGAAGCAATCGAAGAGGGTGAAGACAAATACGTCATTACCGATGCGTGCACCGACTGCGGCAGCTGTGCCGAAGTCTGCCCCACCGATGCAATTTCACCCGGAAACTAAATAAGTTATATAGCCGGTGCCGAGGGTACCGGCTATATTTTTTTTAAACGTGGTGCGCCCCTGCGCTTCATAGCCGCGGGCCGTACCCGCCCGGGCCGGTCAATCGCCTCTCAGTCAGCTCCAGCCCCGCTTGCCCTCAAGCTTTAACACCAAACCCTCTTACAATTAACACCATTTTCACCGCCCTGGGCGGAAACTCTCCGACGGCTCGCGGCTATTCCGGCTCCGCTCCCCCCTTAGAGCGTCCTTCGTTATCAGGCAAACTATTTGACTAATGTTATTGTGTAAATTATACTCATGTATATGAGTATACGTCTGCAAATACTGTTAGCCGAGGAAGAGTTGCAGGAAATCAAACGGCTTGCATCACAGGAACATATGACTGTATCTGCCTGGGTGCGCCGGGCTATTCAGCACGAGCAGCGTGAACGACCACGCAGTGTGGTGCAGGAGAAACAACACATTATCCGTAAAGCCGCGGAGTTTCAGTTTCCCACCGGCGACTACGCAGACATTGCAGCAGATATCGAGTCCGACTATCTCGAAGGGCTGCAGCATTGATTTTTATTGATTCGAATATACCGATGTATCTTATTGGGGCCGATCATCCGAATAAGCGCCGGACAATCTCGCTTCTCGAACGCTTTGTGCGCGATGAAGAGCGGTTGGTAAGCGATGCGGAGGTATTGCAGGAGATTCTGCATCGCTATTCTGCAATCCAACGCTTAGATGCAATCCAGCCGGCCTTCGATGCCTTAGTAGGGCTTGTCGACGAGGTATTTGAGGTCGGTGCGGCTGATATGCTGCGCGCCAAGGATCTGTTTGTAGCCTATTCCTCGATATCCGCCCGCGATGCAGTTCATGCCGCCGTAATGACCAC
>CAZAMY010000209.1:0-5210 GCA_964485995.1 uncultured Sediminispirochaeta sp. | reverse complement strand
CTGGTCGGTGTCCCAGCCAAGCAGCAGGTCACCCTGGTTGGCATCCACACTGCCGAGCAGTCCGTGGATGCGGGCGTAGCGCAGTTCATGGGCCATCTCGTGCATTGCCAGGGTGGCGTGGTTGGTTTCCACGTTGATTTTTATGTCATTGATCAGGCCGTTGGCCCGCAAGAAGGCGTGAATATTGCCGGCATCGAAGTCGTACTGGTGCTTGGTCGGTTCCTTGGGTTTCGGTTCGATCAAAAGTTGCCCTTTGAAACCGATCTGCTGGGCGTAATCAACCGCCATATGCAGAAAACGGGCCATATTATCGAGCTCCAGCTTCATATCGGTGTTGAGGAGGGTGTAGTAGCCTTCCCGGCCGCCCCAGAAGACATAGTTCGAACCACCCAACTCATAAGTGGCTTCCATGGCCTTCTTTACCTGGGCGGCGGCGTAGGCGAAGACATCCGCGTTGCTGGAGGTGGCGGCGCCGTGCAGGTAGCGTGGATGACCAAAGAGATTGGCGGTTCCCCACAAGAGCTGTATACCGTATTCCTTCTGCAGCTGTTTGAACAGCGCCACGATCTCATCGAAATTGCGTTCGGTCTCGGCCAGGGTTTCTGCCTCCGGGGCGACATCCCGATCGTGAAAACAGTAGAACGGGGCGTTCAGTTTAGCGGCCATCTCGAAGATAGCGTGGGCCTTTGCCTTGGCCTTGTCCATCGGGTCTTGGATCGCATCCCAGGGACGCCGCATGGTATCTACTCCGAAGGGGTCGCTTCCGCCGGTGTTGATGGCCTGCCAATAGGCGATAGAATATCTGAGATGGTCTCGCATCGTCTTTCCACCGACCTTTTCGTCGGGATTGTAGAATTTGAATGCCAACGGGTTGTCGGACTGCGGTCCCTCATATGGTATTCGTGGTATATCGGGAAATTGCTCTTTCATGCTTCGACTCCTTTGTTAAACTCAAAACTCATTGTAATTCAAAAATGAACACGTGTAAACTAAAATCTCGTTCTCAGGCGGCGTTCGGCGCCCCATGTTCCGAATTACTCGTTCTTAAAAATGTCCAGCTGACCGGCGCGGTAAGCCTCGATATATTCCATAGAAAAATCGTCCTGTCCGCCGAGCGCTGCGATTGAACGCAGGAATGCTCCAGTTTCACTGGTAATTTCCAGATAGATAGCTTCCTGTCCCAGGGCGGAGCACATCGACATGAAGGCCGCATTCAGCAGGTCCTCCCGCGGCAGCCCGTACGAAATGTTGTTCAGACCACAGATTGTTTTATATTCAGGGTAGTGCTGCTTCACCTGTCGCAGGGTATCAAGATAGATTTTTCCGTTCTGAGAATTGACAGAGACGGGAAAGACCATGCAGTCCAGGTAGACATCCGCGGGGGCAATCTCATGTGCCTTTACAGCCGCTTCTATTTTCGGAACCACCCGCAAGCGATCCTCGGCACTCTCAGGCATGCCGGACTCATCGTGCAAGATAGCTGTAACCATGGCGTTATGCTCCTTTACCAGGGGCAAAATCGCCTCCATGCGCTCTTTCTCGGCTGTAATGGAGTCGACCATCGGTCGGCCGTGGCGGTGAACCTGCAGCCCGATACGGTGAGCATCAGGGTTGGGGGAATCTATGCCGAGCGGAATTTCTATCTCGTCTTGAATAGTGCGGAACATCCATTCTATGTCGTCGACCTCACTGTCGATGCGGGATCCGCAGTTGATGGCCAGCATCTGTGCCCCGTTGTCGATCTGCACGCGGGCTATCCGCAGAAGTTCGCCTGTATTTCGCGCGTCAATAATCGCGTCGATTCCCTCTACACTGGTATTTATGACCGCACCGATGGTAAACATAGATCCTCCTGAATATCTCTTCCTGTACAGAGCTGTATAGTAGGTGTGGAACGGAGTCTTTGTCAATCAAAAAATGAACACGTGTAAAAATATTATTCTATACAGCGCCGGGCTTCATCAATCCATGGGTAATGGAAATAGATCAGATATAAAAGTCTAAGTTTTCTTCGAAGACCAGTTCCAGTTTGGTGAGAATTTCCCCGGCTTCTGGTATCGAGCCCTGGGTCAAGGCGGTGTAAAGCGATTTTACGGCTAGATAGCCCTGAGAGAACATATCCTGAAACACAATTGCATCCACCGAATGCTCGAGCATTCGCTGTTTGATCGATTCGCACAAGTCGAAGCCGATTACTTTTGCGGTATGCGAATGCTTTGCAACTACGGCGGAGACCACATCCAGTTCATATGTCAAATCGAATAGTCCGGTAATGTACGGGTTTTTTCCCAACTGGCTATCGAGGTAACTGTACAGTTCTTCGGGCTCGTTGTTGTAGTGATAACTCGGGAGAATACGCAGATGCTCAAATTGAGCAATTTTCCGGTGGAAACCCTTTAAGCGATGATGTAGATCGTAATATTCATTCTCATCTCCGCCAATAGGTAACAGGATGTCGCCGCGCGTACACATCTTTCCCAGCATTTCAGCCGCCAGGGCGCCGCTCTTCTCATAGTCGCACCCTACGTACCAGTTTCGGCGGCTGTCGGGCAGGTCGCGGTTTACGGTGACAACTGTCACTCCCTCCGCACGCAGTCGGTTTACTTCCTGCTGCAGGGCGGCTATATTGCGGTCGGGGCCGGTATCGTTTGGTATCAGCGCGACCGCGTCGACTGTGTCTGCCCGTAGCTGGATTAGTTTTTCTATTTGGCTGCGTGGGTTGTCGATGGAAAAAATCCGGGTATTGATGTTCAAGCCGAAATCGTGCAGCTCCCGCTCTGCAGTTTCGACACCGTTTAGGATGTTTTTCAGGAAGTGGGGTGAACGGGGTGAGTCGAAGCCGATGAATTCGATGAAATACTCGCGGTTAAGTGCCAGGTTTTGAGCCGCCCGGTTCGGTTTATAGCCGTATTTTTCTACCGCCTCCAAAACTTTCCGGCGGGTCTTTTCACTCACTTTGCCTTTATTATTGATAACTTTATAAAGCGTGGTTCTGGAAATATCTATTTTTTCAGAAATTTCTTCTAAGGTAACTCGTTTTTTCGCCATACCGGCTATTATGACAGCAGAGTGAAGGCGTGTAAATATATTTTGTTTGACAGCTGACAGAACTAGTGGTAAAGTTCAATAAAACTTAACACGTGTTAAAAGGAGTGTTGCATGAAACGTTTAGTGTGCAGTCTAATCGTAGTGCTGGTTGCAGTCTCATTCGCTTGGGGTGGCGGTCAACAAGAATCTGGAGCAGCTGAAGGGTCCGGAGAAAAGGCAGAAAAAGTGACTCTGGAGCTTTTTCACTACAAGGATACTATTGTCGAAGGAATGAACGAACTGGCTGAGGCCTATATGGCGAAAAATCCGAATGTAAAAATAAACAATGAAATGCTGAGTACCGAGTACAACACCGTGCTCAAGTCGCGAGACAGTGCCGGAAATCTGCCGGACATCTGGGCAGCCAGTTCGCCCGGTGAAAGGGCCTTGAAACCCTACATCGAAGCCGGCAAGATCCACCCGGTCAATGATCTGAAGGTTATAAAGCAGCTCACCGATGATGTAACCGAATCTCTCACTTTTTCAGACGGGAATATCTACACTATTCCTCTGTTGAATACTGCTCGCGGTCTTATCTATAACACCAAACTCTTCGACCAGGCCGGTATTGATGAGTTCCCGGCAACCTTTTCGGAGATGGAAGCAGCAGTAGAAAAGCTGAAAGCCGAAGGTATTATTCCTTTTGCCGCTGCCGGCAAAGATGGATGGACACTCGGAAGCCTGGTATTCCAGTGCGGTGCCGAGCTGTATGCGAAAAACAACTTTGCAGATCGCATGTGGGCTGGGGAAGCATCGCACGATGAGATGATGGGAATTTTCAATTTCATCGACCTATTCAAGGCCAATACGCAGCCGAAACCGATGGATGCCGACTACATGAGCTCGGTAGCATTGTACGCGCAGGAAAAAGCAGCCATGCTGATTCAAGGCCCGTGGGCTATGCCGGCGGTTGCCGATCTTGCACCGGAAGTAGTGGAAGTTTCTCGAATGGAGGGTATTCCCTATACCGAAGATACTGATGTAAACAAATTGTATTTCGACTATGATACTTATTTCTGTGTGAGTACGGAAGAGAATATGGATGCAGTGGACGACTACTTCGATTTCATTGTCAATGGAGAAGGTCGCGAGATCTTCAAAGAGAAGATCAAAGCAATTAATCCCTACGGAATCGAATTCGAGGCCAATCCGGTAGTCGCTTCGATAAACGAGCACGTTCAGAACAACAACACTGTCGGAGATACCCTGTATGTAAATGCACCCGACGGCTGGTGGCAGACTCAGGCCATTGTGATGCAGGAGTACATGGGCGGCCAGATCAACAAGACCGAAATGATGCAGAAACTGGATGACGAGTGGCTCAAAGTCGCTGAGCAACAGTAATTAAAGCCAATTGGACCGGTTCACCGGAGGCTGCATAAGCCTTCGGCCGGACCGGACGATTACTCCTGCGAGGTTTTTATGCGAAAATCAAAAATCGGCGTGGATCTTTTATTCGTCGGTCCGATATTTATTGTGTACACCCTTCTGTTTATGTATCCCTTTTTTGAAGGCTTGTACTACTCTTTTACCAACTGGAACGGGGTCGATCCGCAGGTAAACTTCATCGGTCTCAAGAACTATGTCGAGATGTTTACCAAGGATGAGTACTTCCTGCCTTCCCTGCAGCGAACCTTTTTTATTGCAGTGTTGAACGTAACCTTCGTAAATATTCTCGCTATGGTTTTTGCGCTCTCGCTCACTACCGATGGGCGTCTGAACAACCTGTGGCGGGCTATGATCTTTATGCCTTACATGATCAGTATGGTGGTCTGTGGATTTATCTGGCGTTTTATGCTGACCAATATTGCCGAAAACCTGGCAGAAGTTAGCGGCCTTACTTTTATCAACCAGAGCTGGCTCGGCGATCCGAACATCGTTATCTACTCGATTGTAATGGTGAGCACCTGGTGGATCGCCGGCTACATCATGACAATCTATATTGCCGGCATCTTGAGCATTGATCAGTCTCTGATCGAAGCGGGGGAGATCGACGGCTGCAACACCTGGCAATCCTTTTTCAGAATAAAGCTACCGTTAATGATGCCGGTCGTAACTGTGGGAGTCTTTCTGAGTATCAGCTACTCTCTCAAGATTTTTGACACGATCTATTCACTGACCGG
>CAZAMY010000208.1:0-5210 GCA_964485995.1 uncultured Sediminispirochaeta sp. | reverse complement strand
CATTAATCTCTTTGGAAAAATGGAGTAGCCGACCATCCTTGTCTGGCGTTATTTCGGTAGGATAGGAGAAACAGAAACCGATGTGGGGGGAAGTAGCGCTGCTCCAGGAATCGAGCACATCCTGCATATAGTCGACGATGGTCTCAAAGAACTCGTCCTTGTGCATGAGTCCCTGTGAGCCCGGCATCGGAAACTTCTGAAACTTTTCAATTACTGTTTTTCCACGGTCTGAAAACTTCACCTGAGCCACCCGGAAGTTGGTGCCGCCGGCATCCAGTACTAGTACCGGTGTTTCGAATGGAAGTTCTCCCTCTGTATTGAGGTAGGTGGGTATCATATGCAGAGATGCATCGAAACTCTCGAGACCAGTTTTCATTTCAGAAAGAAAAGACTGTACACTCTGTTCCATGTCTACTTCTGCTGCAGTCATTGAACGGCTGTGCAAAAACTCTTGGGCACGCTTCTTACTGCTCTCCATCCACCTCTCCTTCACTGTACCCGAGCTCGCTCGAAAATGTGATTGCAGCCGGTACAGCTGTGACTGTAATTATGTCCTCATTGTCGATGTGTACATCCGCCTCGCGTAAGTTGGCTAAAAACTCACGGACTTGTTCGCGGGTCCGAACCTGTGCAAGTATGAACAGCACATGGCCCCGCTCAATCTTATCAGATTGGAAGAAGCCGGTAAAGAAAGTAAATTCATCAGTAAGGGCCGCTGAGATGTTTTGGCCGTCGATACTGGTAGCGCGGGCTACTCCAATGCTCTGGAGTGCCAGATAGATGTCCTCTTTATACGATGGATCATGAACCTCGATAATAAGATACAGCATGGTAACCTCCGCAGATCTATACCTGTTCGCGGGCTTCGCCCGATTTCTTCAATGCAAACCGGGTCAGCAAGGGCCCGATAATCTCCGTTATTATGGTAGTGAATAGCAAAATATTGATTATATAGTGTGCCATCTCGCTGCCGGCGCTGCCGTATTGTGGCTGGGTGAACTCCTTGTTGATCGACAGCGCCAAAGCAAGTGCGACCCCGACCTGCGGCAGCAGGGTAAACCCGATGAATTTTCGAACGCGTTTGGGTGCCCGGCCGATCACAGCGCCGAGTGATGCCCCACCGATCTTTCCGGTACTCCGGGCGGCAAAATACACGAGTCCAATAATGCCGATCTGCCCGAGTACGCGCACATCCAGATGAGCACCACCCAGCAGGAAAAATGCCGCTAAAAACAGAGGGGAGAAATTTTCCACTACCGCAGTGCTGCGTTTGGCCAGAGTCGGCGATTTGTTCACTAGTATTGCTCCGAAAGCCATCACCGCCAGGAGCTCGGAGTTGCCGAGTTTTTCACTGATGCCGAGAATTGCCATAAGCGCTGCTGCAATCAGCAGCATGACCCACTCTGTATCACGGATATTTGCCAGTAAGCGGCGGAAAATCCATGCGGCAACAAGACCGATCAGAATTGATTCTCCTATTGAAAGCAGCGTCTTCGCGATGATCAATGAAAAATGGGCTTCGCCGCCGGTCAGACCGGCTTTTACGATACCTGAAGCAAACACATAGATGATCAATGCAACCGCATCGTCGATGCCGACAACTGCCATGATGGTAGAGGTAAGCTCGCCCTTAGATTTGTACTGTTTTATAACTGCTACCGTAGCTGCTGGAGCGGTGGCGGATGCAACCGAACCGAGCAGCAGTGCCATGTAGGGGTTTTCGGGGAAAAGGTAGAGAAGGATAAAGTACACCAGCAGGAATGCGGCAAAGCATTCACACAGTACTATCAGCAGAATCGACTTGCCAAGCCGCTTGATTACATCCAAGCGCAGCTCGACTCCAATGATAAATGCAATGATGCCGAGCGCCACTGTGGAGACCCCCGATAGATGCTCGAGAATCCGCGGCGAGAGGATGTGCAGAAGCGAGACGCCCATTACCACCCCGACCAGCACGTAGCCGGTGACCTCCGGCATTTTCAAGCGGCGAGCGGCTGCCTTGGTGAGAAATGCGGCAAAAAATATAACGGCAAGATAGATGAACGGGTTGAATTCCATAAAATACCTGCCGCTTTATTGTTTTGGTTCAAACAGAGCGATTACTTCTTCAGGAGAGCCAGCCTGTATCAGGGCTTCACGGCGGGCCTGGTTCTTAGTGAACAATACTAGTTTCGAGAGTATTTTCAGATAATCCTTCTGCCGGTTGTCGGGACCGCCGATGAGAAAGACAATAGAAACCGGCCGGTCGTCAATGGCCTGCCAGTCAACCGGCTTTTGGAGTACACCTACGGTGATGAAGAACTCGTCTATACCTTCACGTTTTGCGTGAGGAACCGCCACTCCCAGTCCGATGCCGGTGCTCATTATCGCTTCTCTTTCGAAAATTGCGGTTTTGAAATCATCCAGATCGTTCACCTTGCTGGCAGCGAAACAGATGTCGACCATGTTCTCCAGAATTTCATCCTTCACAGTGCAGTCGGTGAAATACATATTGTTAGCATCCATATACTCGTGGAGTTGTTTCATATCCTTTCTCCTCTAGGTCTCAGCTGATATTTCACTTTTGGATAGTATTCCTCGTCCAGAAACATGTCAATAAGAGCGCTATACGGAGCGTGTGAATAACCCGCGGAGTTTCCTCATCCGCTCCGACATGTTCTTCGCAAAAGAGCTTGCTTTTGGATTCGGTAGGCTGGTTTGCGGGCCACCCCCGGAGATGTAAGTGAAGTCGGAGTCGCTGCCGATCTCGAAAAGCAGATAGGTAATTTGAGATGCACGGTTATAGATGGGATATACATGAAAGGAAAGGTCCTCTTTCTGCTCTTTTTTATACTTCTGTTTGAACTCGATATTGCTGATTACCTCATGCATAAACAGATTCGGCACGAGGTTTTCGATGTTCTTATCGATGAGTTTTGACCGTTCTGTCTTGTTGTTTTCTTCGTACCGTATGCTGGCGTGTAATATTTTTCCGGTGACATCTGTGACCAGCAGCGGTGCCTTGATATTCGCGCAGAGAAATGAGATCAACGCGTGTTGTGCACTCATTTTCAGAGACTGTTTTTCATTTATTGTAGACACTCTTTCAAACAGTGCGGACAACGGTTCGCTGAGTTCATACAGGTGTTTCGAGCTCAGTTGGGTGGATAGGGAGATGTAGGAGCTCATGGAGCGAATGCGCTGCAGCTCTGCTGAAACCTTTCTGCGTACATACACGATTCTGCCGATCATAAGTGCTATCAACAGCAGTGCAACTAAAGCCCCGAAGAGAAACCACTCGGCGGTGAGTTTAGTCTGCAGTCCGGTCAAGATGACCCCCTGTTCGCTGCTGCCGGCGAACTGGCTAAAGGCACTGAAGCCCAGAAAGCCGAGAAGTGCAATTGCAACTGTCGACACCACAGTGCTGAGTATGAACCAAAAGCGCGGAACGAATATCATGTTACAGCTCCTTGAACTTGTCGATGTCTTCGTTTTTTCCCACTATCAGGATGGTGTCCCGATCTGCAAGCTCGGTTGTGGGCTCGGGAAACAGCACTGTTTCCTCTTTAACGGGATTGCCTACGTCATCGACGGAGTGCTGGCTGCGGTAAATAGCAACGATGCTGATGCGATGCTTGTTGCGTAGGTCGAGCTTCAGCAGCGGCTTGTTTTGAACGGCTTTGGGAGGCTTCATTTCTACTATGCTCAGGGCACTGCCGATTTGAAACCGGTCTGCAATGTCGGGGGTTGCCAGACGCTGGGCTATTTTTATTCCCTCGTCTATTTCCAGGTTGACTACCTCGTCCGCTCCCACTTGTCGCAATACCTGCGAATGGAGCTCGGAGATTGCCCGGGCAAGAATGTAGGGTATGCCCTTGCGCTTCAGCAAGGCGGTTGTAAGAATGCTGGCCTCAATATTCTCGCCGATTGCGACGATGGCCGTTTGCACATCATCAAAAGGCACCTGCTCGAGTGACTCTTCGTCAGTGGAATCAACCCGGATGGCTTGGGTCACATCGTCCTTCACTTTATCTATCAGATCGGCCTGGTTGTCGATTGCGATTACCGATGCTCCTCGTTCTATAAAGGTCGCGCACAACTGACGCCCGAAAGTGCCGAGGCCAATTACTGCAAATACTTTGTCCATTTCACTCCTCCTTTCATCTCCATTCGAACTTACAGCAGAATATTCCCGCGGGGATACGAAATCTGTACACTTTTTTCCGGCTGCGAGGCTGCTGCCAGAATAGTCAGCGGTCCGAGCCTGCCGATAAACATGAGAACGACGATTACAATTTTTCCTGAGAGGCTGAGTTCCCCGGTGATGCCGGTGGAGAGGCCGACAGTGCCGAAAGCCGAAACCGTTTCAAAGAGTATCTCCTCCAGCGGCGCGCTCTCCGTGGTGCTCAGTATAATTGTACCGATTGCTACCGCAAATACTCCGAAGAAAAACACCAGAAAGGCTTTGTTCACATGTGATCTACTGAGGGAGTTTCTACGCAAAACTATCGAATCCTGATTCGACAATACCGACTTGAGGTAGGCATACATAATAGCGGCATTGTTTATTTTTATTCCGCCGGCGGTGCTGCCGGATGCAGCGCCGATGAACATAAATGGGAGCATACACAGTAGGGTGGTGGTAGTAAGGTTCCCAATCGGGATGGTGTTGAAACCGGCGGTTCGCAGAGTAACTGATTGAAAAAAAGCACTGAGGTATTGCTGACCCAACGGCAGCTCTGATAGTGTATTGCCGTGCTCGAGGCCGTAGAACAGCAGCATTCCGATCAGAATCAGCGCCGGCGTCGCCACAATTACCACATAAGTGTTCAGAGAAACTCGTTCTCGTTTTGTGCGGGAAGGCCGAAAGAGGGCCTTTATCCGGCTTCCGGCTATGGAATAGAAGTTGGTCAGCACGGCGAAGCTGATGCCTCCGAGAATGATGAGCAGTGCTACAGTACCGTTTACCAAAACATTGTTGGAGAAACCTTCGAGGCTGTCTGAAAACAGGGCGAATCCGGCATTGCAGAAGGCCGAAACCGAGTGGAATGCGGACAGCAAAAGTGTTTCGTGCCAGAGTCCCTCCGGAGAATGGAAGGCCGATGAGAGCAGGAGCGCACCAATTGCCTCGATTCCAAAGGTCGAGTATATGATGGCTTTGACCCGCCTGGACAGCTGGTTCATGTTTTGTTCGCTCAACATGTAGCTTAGCAGCAGTTTGTCTTGATATG
>CAZAMY010000207.1:0-5212 GCA_964485995.1 uncultured Sediminispirochaeta sp. | reverse complement strand
TTACCGTACGAACCGAGGGTGGAGATCCCCCCGATGTTGCGGCCTTCCCGCAGCCCGGTCTGATGCAGGATGTAATGAACCGTACGGACCATATCGACCTGAACGACTGGTTTAGCCAGGACTATATGAAGCAGCAGTACGAGCAGAGCTGGCTCGACCTTGGTTCTTACAAAGGCGAGATGGTCGGTGTATGGTACCGCGCCACTGTAAAGAGCTTGGTATGGTACTCCAA
Source organism: uncultured Sediminispirochaeta sp. (assembly GCA_964485995.1). Classification (GTDB taxonomy): domain Bacteria; phylum Spirochaetota; class Spirochaetia; order DSM-16054; family Sediminispirochaetaceae; genus DSBN01. The sequence goes on along the minus strand of CAZAMY010000207.1, from coordinate 4,980 downwards.
GCCGGTATTCGACCAAGAAGGCTACGAAATTCCCCAGACCTGGGATGAATTGCTTGCTCTGAGCGACCAAATGGTCGCCGACGGTTATACTCCCTGGTCAATCGGTATCGAGAGTTCCGGTGCAACCGGATGGGTGGCCACCGACTGGCTCGAAGACATCATGCTGCGAACCGCTACTCCCGAGAAGTACGACCAGTGGGTAGCCGGTGAACTGAAGTTCAACTCCCCCGAAGTTAAGCGCGCCTGCAACATTATGGCTGACATCTGGTTCAACAAAGACTACGTGCTGGGCGGACGCAACAGCATTTTGACCGTTCCCTTCGGCGATGCCGCCACTCCGCTGGTACAGGACCCGCCGCGGGCCCTGATGCACCGTCAGGCCAATTTTATTCTCGGTTTCCTGCCGGATGGCACTACGGTCGGTGAAGATGTCGACTATTTCTATCTGCCGGGAATCGACGAAGAAGAAGGCAAGCCTGTTTTGGGTGCCGGTGACTGCCTCTCTGCTTTCACCGACAAGCCGGAAACCAAAGCTGTCATGAAGTACCTCACCCAGGGTGTCTCCACCAAAGCGTGGCTGCAGGCCGGCGGTTTTATATCTCCGCACAAAGACACTCCCCTCGAGTGGTATCCCTCCGATATCGACCGTGGATATGCCGAAATCCTGATGAATGCTGATACCTTCCGCTTCGACGCTTCCGACCTGATGCCCGGACAAGTTGGTGCCGGTTCATTCTGGAAGGGAATGGTTGACTGGGTCAGTGGCGAAGACTTGAATAAAGTACTGACCAACATTGACGAAAGCTGGCCTGAAGACTAAAAGGCAGCATTTCTGAATAAGTGAAAAAGTTAGAAAAATTATATGTATGCAGGCAGGATATCCTGCCTGCATCCTTCTACAGTCCAGAAGGAGATCTATATGGCACAGATACCTAACAAAAACAACCGCCTGTTTGACATCCTGGCAGCAACTCCATTCAGAATTGCTGTGTCGCTCATAGTGCCGGTTGTTACCTTTCTTGTTTTGAGATGGAGCTTTATTTTTATGAGGGACTCCGAAGCATCCAAGTTCCTCATAGGAATTGTAGCCCTTACCATTGGAGTCGGCGGAGTGTGGGTGCTGTTTGCAGCTACCAACAACCTTGTTTCTATGCTGCCCGTTCGGTTACGGGATGCGCTGCGGCCCTTCGTATTCGTCGGCCCGGCCATTGCAGTTCTGTTGTTCTACATCGTGTTTCCCGCCCTGCGTACCATCTACCTCAGTTTTATGAACAGAACGAGCACTGAGTTCGTAGGTTTACGCAACTACCAGTTCGTATTCACCGATCCGCAAATGCTTATAATTCTGCGTAACACCCTGTTCTGGGTAGTCATAGTTCCCTTTGTGGCAGTTGCGCTCGGGTTGATTATTGCCGTAATGGCCGACCGGCTGAAGCCGGGCTGGGAAAAAATCGCCAAGTCAATGATTTTTCTACCAATGGCCATCAGCTTTGTCGGTGCCAGTGTAATCTGGCGCTTCGTGTACTACTATCAGCCCGCCGGATACGAGCAAATCGGCTTGCTGAATGCAATTGTGACGGCCTTTGGAGGTGAGCCGGTAGCCTGGCTGATTATCAGGCCCTGGAACAACTTCTTTCTGCTGTTCATCATGATTTGGCTGCAGACCGGATTTGCCATGGTCATTCAATCGGCGGCGGTAAAGGGCGTTCCCAACAGCTTACTGGAGGCAGCCCGCATCGATGGTGCCGGAGAAATAAGGATTTTCTTCAATGTGACTATTCCCTACATCAAAGGAACTATCCTGACCGTCATGACCACCATTCTGTTTATGGTATTGAAGATCTTCGATATCGTATACGTAATGACCAGTGGAAACTATGACACCGGAATTGTTGCCTCACGAATGTACAAAGAAGCCTTTATTTATCGAAACTTCGGCCGCGGTAGTGCGCTGGCGGTATTCCTCTTTATAGTGGTTATACCGTTCATGATTCGAAACATTACCCAGATGCGGGAGAACAGGAGGTAGAGTATGAGTGATGCAGCAATGGAAAACAGACAAATTCCAGTCAATAAACCGCCCGCATCAGTACGGATTCAAAACATCATGAAAGCCATCCCAATGCGGCTGGTGTTGATTGCAATAATCCTCATCTGGTTTGTTCCTATTTTAGGACTCCTGGTGAGTTCGTTCAGAACCCCGGAAGCCATCAACAACACCGGCTGGTGGACGGTTTTCGGCAACTTGGGAGGGGCCCAATTTACCCTTCAGAACTACATAAGCGTGCTGTATGCCGACTTCATGGGATTGGCCTTCCTCAACAGTCTGTTGGTAACTGTACCTTCGACTGTTATCCCGATTACCATCGCAGCATTCGCCGCGTATGCAATTGCCTGGATGGACTTCCCCGGCCGCGAGGCGATTTTCGTCATGATCGTCGGCCTGTTGGTCGTGCCGCTGCAGATGGCCCTGATACCCGTCCTCAAGGTGTACACTGCCAACCAGCTCAACGGTACCTACCTGGGTATTTGGCTGGCGCACACCGGTTTCGGGCTGCCGCTGGCGACCTATCTGTTGTTCGGCTACATATCGGGTATACCGAAAGAGATTATCGAGTCGGCCCACGCCGACGGTGCAACCCCCTGGATGAGCTTTACCCGTCTGGTGCTGCCCCTGTCCAAACCCTCAATTGCCTCGTTCGCGATTTTCCAGTTTCTGTGGGTATGGAACGACCTGTTGGTTGCGTTGGTCTTTCTCGGAACCAAAAAGGAGAACGCCCTGGTTACTACCAGGCTGGCTGAGATGGTGGGGTCGCGCGGTCAAGACTGGCACGTGCTGACCTCGGGTGCATTTCTGACGATGATCATGCCGTTGATCATCTTCTTCTCACTGCAGAGATACTTTGTTCGCGGTATGATGGCCGGATCTGTAAAAGGTTAAAAGCCTATAGAGCTTCTGGATAACAAGTAGTAATTACTCAAAGTTAAGGGCCGCCCGCCGGGGCGGCCTCTCTCTGTTATTCGGGCTGCAGCGAGTCGAAGTCGCCGGCCACTGACTGCAGCTCTGTTAGCAGCGGCTTGTAGAGGCCGGGGGCGCTGCAGATGATGTCGTAGCTGTAGTTGTTATCGATGGAGAGGTAGTTGACTACGGCGCCGGCTTCCCGGGCTATCAGAATGCCGGCGGCTATGTCCCACAACCTGACTTTCAGTTCCCAATAGGCATCGAACACTCCTTCGGCGACAAAACAGATGTCCAGTGCGGCGGCTCCCATGCGCCGAATTCCGCGAACCCGCGGGGTGAGATGGGCAATATAGTTCACATTGTTCTTCTCGGTGGTAGCACGGTCGTAGGGCACGCCGGTAGCCACCAATGATGCATTGAGCCGGCTAGTTTTAGAAGTATGAAGGGGTGTCCGTGTAAGGTAAGCCCCCTCCCCGGCAATTGCAGTGTAAGTTCGGCCGAGCGGCGCGCTGTGGACCACCCCGAGAACGGGGCGGTCATGCTTTAAAAGTGCAATCGAGGTGGCAAAAACCGGAACGCGGTGGACGTAGTTAGTGGTTCCGTCTAAGGGGTCAATCACCCATCTATATGGCGAATTATTCGAGCTGCTCTGAGAGCCCTGTTCTTCCCCCAGAATTTCGTGGTCCGGGAACTTGGTATGCAAGTTGGAGGTGATCAACTCTTCACAGCGCTGGTCCACCTCGGTGACGATATCGACCTGACTGCTTTTGTTCTCCATTTTGACCGCAGAGTTGAGGTATTCCATTTGAAGAGTGCCGGCTGATTCGGCCAACTGCCTCACATACGGTAATACGGTTTGTAAATCTTCAATATTCATATCCATACTAGTAGTGAAACATAAATTAAAAACATGGTATAGTCTCAGATATGCAAGAAATTCGGGTCGTTTTAGTTGATGATCATCCGCCGGTAAGAGACGGGGTGAAAGCTGCCCTACAACGAGACAGGGAAATTGCGGTAGTGGGAGAGGCGGAAACCGGCGAGGAGATGCGAACGATTCTGCAGAAGCGCGCGGCGGATGTGGTTGTACTGGATATCTCGCTGCCCGACAGTTCGGGCGTAGAGCTGGTGCATTTTCTGCGCCAGCAGTATCCACTCGTCAAAATTATAATTCTGAGCATGTACAGCCGAAGCGACTACGTCTTAGAGGCGATCAGCGCGGGTGTGAGTGGGTATATGACCAAGGAAACCTCGCCGGTACGGCTTATCGAGGGCATCAAACAGGTGCTGCGGGGTGAGTATTTCTTTGATCAGGTCACCCTCGAGGTGATTATTCAGAAGGCGCTGGAGCATCCGCAGCGATTTTATGATGTACAGGATAATGCGTATGAATCATTGACCTCGCGAGAGCAGGAGATAATGCGCCTCTTGGCCGAGGGTTTTTCGGTGAAGCGTATTGCTCAGAATCTGTATATCAGTTATCGTACCGTCGAAAACCACCGTACCAGCATTTTTAGAAAGTTGAAGGTAAAAAATGCGGCCGAATTGGTGCATTATGCTACACGCCTGGGTATTATTGACCTTGATTAATCACAAGCGCAGCAAACTGTGAGAAACTCACAGGAGATTGTGACTTTCCCTTATATAAATATCAACACTCTGCTTGTATACTTAACATATAAGATAAAGTTATATACCAAAAATAAATATGTTTTTATTAAGGTTGAATTAAAAAAGTGGGGTTATAGGGTTTAGAAGGGGCCGTGCACTGCACTGGCTCCTTCTTCTTTTTCGTAATGGCTGAAATCCTGGCCTGTCAAATTTCACTTGCTCACATCCACACATACTGCGGCCAGCTTCTTCCATTCATTGAGGTGTGCGCCGCCGTTCGAGGGTCTCGAAAAGGTAGTCGGCAAAGAAAGCCAGGCCGGCCGCTGCAATGGCGCCCTGCAGTACAAAGGCCGTATTGTCCCGAACCAGACCGGCTACAATCGCGACTCCCAAGCCGCCGGCTCCGA
>CAZAMY010000206.1:0-5235 GCA_964485995.1 uncultured Sediminispirochaeta sp. | reverse complement strand
GCCGCCGATGCGGCCTCCTCTGCCAGTCCCGCAGCTGAAGGAGCGGCCGAAGGCGCAGCCCAGGCTGCCAGCCAATACGGCGAACCGCTGATTGAAGCTCTCGGTATCTACACCTGGTTTGCAGAGAATATTCTCAGTGCATCCCCGCTCTTGGCTTTTCTCCTCCAGTCAGCTGTTGTATTGGGACAGGTTGCGATCGGTTTGGCACTCATTGCCGGCCTGTTTACCTTCCCGGCGGCAGTAGTGTCCCTCGGTTTCAGTTTGATGTTCATCGCTTCCGGCTGGGGTAATCCCGAGCTTCTGTGGTATATAATGGCATCCATCGTAATGTTGGGTGGTGCCGGACGAGGATTCGGACTCGACCACTATGTAATGCCGTGGCTCAAACACCAATGGAACCACACCACGCTGGCCCAGAAGACACATCTTTACGATGGTGAGCCGGTAATCAAGGAATAACAAACCTCCGGCTAACCTCGCTCAGCTGCGGGCATCCCTGCATAGAACTGCGGATGCCCGTAGGCCGAGTTTACCTTAGAAGGACCCTGAATGATTGATACCCTGTATCAAGATATCGCTATAACTGAAGACCTCCACCAAGTACAGGATGTAATCCGTTCACAAATCGAATCCAGTACTCCGTTTATACGGGAAGCCCTTACGGAGTTGGTAGAAAACAACGGTAAAATGCTGCGTCCTACGTTGCTCATCCTGGCCTCAAGGTTCGGCGAAACAGAGGAATCGGCGGAATCCGGCCCGCAGGCCACCTCACAGGGCGTATATCGTTTGGCCGCTGCGGTAGAAATGCTGCATATGGCAACTCTGGTGCATGACGACATTATTGATCAGGCACCGGCACGCCGCGGAATCCCAACTCTGCACACCCGTTTCGATGCCCGCACCGCCGTACTGCTGGGAGACTTCCTGTTCACCCGCAGTTTTCAACTTGCCTCTCTCCATACGGATGTCGAGACAGGACGGTGGATCGCAGGTGTGGTCAATTCGATTTGCGAAAGCGAAATCCGTCAGCACAATACATTTTCCTTTTTTAGTACCAGTTTCAAGGAGTATCACCGCCGTATCATGGGCAAAACTGCGGCACTCTTTGCTTTATCCGCCTATGTGGGCGCCAGTGAACAGGGAGTAGACGAACGGAACTGTCATCGTCTAAAAAAAATTGGCTACAACATCGGCGCCGGATTTCAGATTATAGATGATATCCTCGATTTTTCCGATCGCACGGACCGCACCGGTAAAAACCCCGGCACTGATATTCGGCAGGGAATCGTAAACCTGCCACTGTTGTACGCCCTGCAGAATGATAATGGCTCACTGGAAAAACGGCTCGCCCGCCGGCCGAAAAACGGACGGCGTCTTAAAAAAATTATCGCCGATACAAGGGAGCTACACGGAATAGATCGGGCTCGCGATGTAGCGCAGGCCTACACCCAGAAGGCCCTGCAGTCGGTAGAGCAGCTCCCCGCTGGAGAGGATCGCGATTCCCTTCGTCGCTTCACCACGTTTTTACTGCAGCGCGAATATTAAAAAGTTTTTATACTTCGAGATTGATTTTGCCTTGATACCTCGCTACACTTCTTTCTGTGAAGCGAAAAACTGTTTTGATCATCGGCGCCGGTATTCACGGCATGGCTACCGGTCTCTTGTTGGCTGACCGCGGATACGAAGTAAAAATTGTGGATATGAACGACCGGCCCGGCGGAGTAGCCCGGGTCTACCGCTCTGAAGGGTATACTTTCGATATGGGACCAACCTGGTACCTCATGCCGGAGGTGTTTGAACGCTATTTTCAATTGGTCGGCAGCTCGATCGAAGAGAATTATACTCTCTACGATCTCGATCCCTCATACCGAGTCTTCTTCTCCAAAGACGATATCGTTGATATCACCCGCGATCAAAGCCACAACCGCAGTGTGTTCGACAGTTTTGAGCCGAAGGGCGGAGAGAAGCTTACCCGCTATCTAAAAGAAGCGTCGCAGAAGTACGACATCGCTCTCAACCACTTTTTGTACAAGGACTATCTCACCCCAATCGATTTTCTTGATCCGGTGATTATTAAAAACGGGTTGAAACTGAATGCTTTTTCTAAACTCGACAGTTATGTTCGCCGTTTTTTCAGCAGCGATAAGGCCCGTAAGATCTTAGAGTTCAACACGGTCTTTTTGGGGTCGAGTCCGAAAAAAACGCCCGCCCTCTACTCCCTTATGGGACATGTCGATCTGTCCCAGGGCATCCGGTTCCCCGAAGGTGGAATCGGCAGCTTTATCCAGGCACTGTACAGAAACTGTCTCGATCGCGGCGTGCAGTTCTTTTTCAATCACCGAGTAGATGAAATTGCAGTAGAGGGAGGCCGTGCACACGGGGTCTCTACCGGTGACAGCTTCATTTTCGCAGATGTAGTTCTGGCAACACCCGACTACCAGCATGTAGAGCACGAGCTGCTCGATGCGGATGTAAGGAACTATCCCGAGAGTTACTGGAAACGCCGGGTTATCGCTCCGGCAACCTTTCTCATGTATCTCGGAATACACAAGAAACTGCCGCAACTGGCCCATCATAATTTCTATTTTGCCCAGGACTGGGATCACAATTTTGTAGAAATATTCGACCAGCCGGTCTGGCCGGATGACCCGAGCTACTACATAGGCTGTCCCAGCCGTACCGACCCCACTGTTGCACCGGATCATGGAGAGAATGTGTTCATTCTAGTTCCGGTATCTCCGTACCTCGAAGACAGCAACAAGCTGCGCCGCAGATATACCGAAAAGATACTCGATCATTTAGAGGAGCTTTTACAAACTGATATACGCAGCTCAATCGAGGTTCAACACATATATACACAGCGCGATTTCAAGCAGAATAACAACTTAGCCCATGGTACCGCCCTGGGACTTGCGCACACTCTATTTCAAACTGCTATTTTTAGGCCGTCGCATCTCAACCGTAAGGTACCTAATCTGTATTACGGCGGTCACTATACGCAGCCCGGCATCGGTATGCCGATGGCAATGATCGGTTCCGAACTCGTCGCACAAAAGATTGAACAGGACCACCCCATATTTTAGGAGCAGCCTATCATGCACACGGACATTGAACAGTGGGATGTAGTGGTTCTCGGTGCGGGCCTGGCCGGAATCTCTGCAGCAATCGAGACCTCTAAGGCTGGATACAAAACTGTTGTTCTCAGTAAAGTGCATCCTCTGCGCAGCCACTCAGGAGCCGCTCAAGGGGGTATCAATGCAGCCCTCTATTCCGACTCTACATCGGCCCATGCACGCGACACCATCATCGGCAGCGATTATCTGGCCGATACCGATGCGGTCGAAACGCTGTGCACCACCGCACCCGAGATCATCCGCCATCTCGACGCCCAGGGGGCATTTTTCAACCGCACCTCTGAAGGATTGATTGCCCAAAGGCCCTTCGGGGCCCAGGGACGCCCGCGCACCTGCTTTGTGAAGGACAGAACCGGACTGGCCTGTCTACAGACCACTTACGAGGAAGCAGTCCGCTTCGGGGTACAATTCCGTTCCGAATGGTATGCACTAGACCTCCTGTACAGCCGCCACGACCGACAGGCCTACGGCTTGACAGCACTCGATCTGGTGAATTCAAACCTGCACATATGTGCTGCATCTGCGCTTATTCTGGCCGGAGGGGGCTACGGCCGCGCATTCGCCCGCACCTCCAATGCGCATGCCAACACCGGCGATGCCCTCGGCATGGTGCTGCGGGCTGGACTATATCTGCAGGATATGGAATTCGTACAGTTTCATCCCACCGGCTTAGCCGATTCGGGAATTCTCATATCCGAAGCCGCCCGCGGAGAAGGCGCATACCTTCTCAATTCCGAAGGAGAGCGCTTTATGAAGCGCTATGCACCACAAAAACTTGAGCTGGCCGCCCGGGATATCGTTAGCCGCGCCTGTGAAACTGAAATGCGGGCAGGCCGCGGTGTGGGACCGCATAAGGACGGAGTGTTTCTCGATCTGCGCCATCTCGGTTCCGAACACATCCATTCGCGGCTGCCCGAACTCTACGATTTAGCGCTTACCCTGCAGGGTGAAAATATGCTGGAGCAGCCGATCCGGGTAGCTCCAACTGCACATTACTCGATGGGCGGCATCCCGACCGACCTGCGCGGGCAGGTCAAATCTACAGACAGTAACGGCATCCAGGGCCTCTATGCCGCCGGAGAGTGTGCCTGTGTGAGTGTTCATGGTGCTAACCGCCTGGGCGGAAACTCTTTGCTCGAGGCGCTGGTGTTCGGCCGGCGGGCCGGCTGCAGCGCGGCTGAAGACCTTGATACTACCGGCGCGTCTGCGCCAAAGCTCACCGAGAAGGAGGCGTTCGGCTCACTGCAGAGGCTGCAGAGTCTCTACAATCCGGAAAACAGCCTCAGTTTTTTTCCACTCCGCCGGCAGCTGCGTTCCGAAATGACCCTTCGTTCAGGAATTTTTCGTAATGCCGATGATCTGCACATCGCCAGAGATGCGGTGTATCAGATCGCCGGTAAGTTCAGACAGTGTAGCGTCCGGGATACTACCCCCTACTACAATACTGAGCTGCAGGAAGCCCTTGAGTTCGAAAATATGCTGCTCTACTCAACCGCAATTATCGAGAGCGCACTCGGTAGAACCGAGAGCCGCGGGGCTCACTCCCGCACCGATTTTCCTCACCGCGACGATGAGAAATGGAAGGTCCACTCCCTGTTTGGCTTTCAAGCGGACAGATGCTCGCTCATGTATAAACCGGTGGTCAGCGATACACTGAGCCCGGAGGAACGCCATGGGTAAGGTTACTCTGAACATATACAGGTTCGATCCATATCGTGATAGTACCGCCCATTATTCCGAATATACATTCGAGTATAAGAGCAATGATCAGCTACTCGATCTCTTCGAGCGTATTAAAACCGAAATCGACTCGACGTTCGCCTATCGCCGGTCCTGCCGCCACGGTATCTGCGGCTCCTGTGCAGTGAAGGTAGCCGGTAAACCGGTACTAGCCTGCAGAACACCGGTAAGGGTGCTCACCGCCGAGTTTGGACCGCAGCTGACTGTGACTCCTCTCGATGAGAGCCAGGTCATTCATGACCTCGTGAGCAATATGGATGGTTTCTGGGCGAAACACGAACAGGTGACTCCCTTCCTCGTCCCATCTGCAACTCTACCGGGCCGCGGCACCGCTTCTGACTCTCACTCTCACTACACCTTC
>CAZAMY010000205.1:0-5271 GCA_964485995.1 uncultured Sediminispirochaeta sp. | reverse complement strand
TCAGCTCTTTTACCATCGCCCGGCCGCGAACTATGTGTCCGTGTCCTGTGGTTTGTATTCCGTACAGTATTTTCATGTATTCTCCGGTTCCGTTACTTCCTGCAGCAAACGACTGGTAACCGCCTTGAGATTGGCGATGACACTCGGTTCAGTTCCGCCGAGGTGGATCCATTCATCAGCAACAATGGCCTCGACCTCCAGGCCTTCACGGATAGCGTTCTCGACTACCGGCAGAAACCGGTGTTCATCGGTCTTATGATTGAGCATTGTGTTCATTATCGTAACAGGTACTTTCCACAACCCGATGTCGACGTATTCACTCTTTCCTTCCCAGGCACGGGTTACAAGCCTTTTCTCAGCGTCCAGAGACACCCGCTCGCCGTGATACTGCTCGCAGACATGCGGGGCGACCGTGAGTGCCGCCTCTGAAGGGGAGTGTACGATCTGTTCGAACAGATAGGCCGGTACATACCCGTCGGCCAGCCATACGACCGCCGACTCGGTAAAGGGGCTGGCTTTATAGGCCTGCAGCACCGCATGTCCGGTTCCGGCCGCCTTACCCTGGTCGACGTACTGCAGGCGGGCGCCCTCGAAAGATTCGCCGAAATAGGCCTTGATTTGCTGGGAGAGATGCCCTACCACCAACGTAATGCTGTCGCTTTGGGGGTCGAATTGGGCGGAAGAAACGAGGTTCTCCAGTGTAAATCTGAGAAAAGGGACTCCTCCAATAGGATACATACATTTCTGCAGGTATACCCCGAGTCCGTTAAAACGAGTACCTTTTCCGGCTGCTAAACAAATATAGTTCATACGTAATCCTCGTTAGGCAGATTGCTGATATTCAATAAAAAGATCGAGCAGTATAGGATCCAGCTTTAGGTTTTCCTCGATAAACTGCTCCTGCATGAGCTTGAGGGCTTCTTCGGTGGAGAGTGGCTGTTTGTATACACGGTTTGGATCGGTGAGTGCGTCGAATACGTCGATTACTTCGAGGAGTTTGGCGGGAAAAAAGGCAGCTGTCTGAAATGTGAGCACCGGTTTCACGTTGTAACCGATTAAATAACTGTAGTGCTGTTTCGGGTACTGTTTTGTAAAGCTGCTGTACTGTGCTCTGAAAAAACCGTAACCTGTCGGGTGTCCATAATACTCATGATGGTACCCTGTGATGAGCCCCGATTCAATCGGATACGCGGTTTTGTTGACTACCGCCAGGTAGCCGTGGCGCACATGATCGACTACTTTTTTACGATCGTAGGCCGCGTTTCCCTCGTGATATTCGATGTCTTTGGCTTTGCCGATATCATGTAGTAAAAATCCGGTGGCAAAATTGTGTATTTGCTGGTTTGAGATGGCCTGCATTCCGGAATAAAATACTCTTTCCAGAATTACGTCATCCGGATGCAGATGCGGCAGCAGCTGCTGATAATAACCGTGATATTTCTTTTTAAAATGTATGCGGAGCCTATTTGTCAAGCTCGAGTTGAGTATCTTTTTGTTGTAGTACATGAGAAAAGAGACACTGCGCAGGTAGGTACGGGTCATATGCTGCACAACAGTTCCATTGGAAGTAGAGACGATGGCATCGAACATTTCATCCTGAAGGACTGTTTCATCGATGAGAGTGGTGGAAGTACGCACCATTTCCTGGGTTCTATGAACCAGGTCCTGGGAAAACACTTTCGCCTCTTCGTTACTCATCTCGAGTGCTTTTTCCAGGATACTCTTATTGATTATTGAAGCATCCCGCGTGGAATCGTTGAGTGCTTCTGATACGGCTTCCGGGCTGCGTTCTTCCTGACTGAGAAGCTGTTTGAGTTTGTTGGTGTGTTGATCGATAATATCGACCTTCTCCTGCTTTGACATAGGATGTATTTCGTTGTAGCGCGGTCCGAAATTGGGCGGTTTCTGGGCGGAGCGTGTATTCAAGCCTGTGCCGTTCCGGTTATCCTTTAATCCCATTTCCAGGTCTTCATAATCCGCGGTATCGCCGGAAAAGTAGAAATGATAGTTATCCGGATTTTCTCGAACCGTCGCAAGGAGAGCCCTGGCGCGTGAGAGTGGTAGAAAGTAGTTCCAAGAGGTGGTCGGATTGGCCCAGAACTGTGAGTCGTTGTCGTACAACGCTCGAAAGCTCATTTTTTTCTGTTTATGGGCATCTTTGTGGACACAGAGTATCGGCTCTTCTTCCTGTGCCAGTAGAGAGATTAGCCGTTCATCTTCTTCAATAGCTTTTGCTACGGTTATATACTTCATTGCTTCAACTCTTATAAAGGTAACATACGCCGGGACAAAATCAAGCCCGAACTCAGCACCCTTGCCCATTGTAGTGGATTCCCGGAGTTTTTCCTACTAAAAGAAGTATACACTGATCAGAAACATGCGCAGAAGACCCGGATGTTGACTTTTTGGAAGCGACGGCCTAACCTCTACTTGATATGATAAACCAGGAACCGGAAGAAGTACGGCGGGCACGCGAGACACTTATACGCAAAATGCACCACTTCGGCCTGCGGAAGGGTGATGCTGATATAGAAAACCGGGGTGCCAGGTCTGCGGAGGCGGAGTTCCGGGAGTATTCATCCTTTGTGGATAAGCTGCAGCGGCTCATAGACCGGCAACAGATGGTGTTCAAAGGCCATATGACCGCATACGCCGGAGTAAACAGCTTTTTATTTTTATTGAATCTCTTTTCGTCGGGGCTCAGCTTTCCGTGGTTTATTTTTCCGGCCGGCGGTTGGGGAATTGGGATAATAACCGAATATGTTGCATTGCGGGGCAATAGAAAGGTGCTCGAGGAGGTAAAACAGCTGCCTCCCATGAAAACAGCTCCGCTAAAAGAGTTTAGAACTCTCAAAAAAGTGGAAAAAAAACACCGCAATACCGCCGCTTCCATGAGCAGTACCGGCGCCTTTCTGGTAGCCGTCAACCTAGTTACTACGGGGTTGGCGGTACCCTGGTCGATTATCCCGGTCACCATCTTCGGCGCACTCTTCTTCGCTAAGCAATCGGTATATACCGAACGGGTGCGTAAGATAAGCGAGCGTTTTCACACGCTGCTGCGGCAGCAGGGCAGTACAAAGGGCTACTATCCGGGCATCGGAGTTGATGAACCCGCTGAATCCGGGGCTGTTGCCGGGCGGGACGAGCGCGGCGGTGTAGCTTCCCGCTACGAATACGAGGCCCGCACCGTAGCTGATGCCGTATTCGAACGGCTGCAGACACTGGAAGGGGTGCAGCAGATTTCAGACGAAGCCTCAAGCATACTCCACACCTACCTTGAACAGGTAAAGCTGCTGAGCGCACAGGTGGAAGAGATCGATTCGATTATGCAGGAGATTCCGAAAGCCGAGATCGAAGATGACCGCACGAAATTGGAGCAGAAAATTGAAGAAACCACCAGCGAACAGCTGAAGCGCGAGTATCAGCGCTCAATTGAAGAGATTGATCAACATCTGGTGGCCTACCACAAGCTGGAAGAGCAGCGGGAGGTGATCGATTTGCGAATTCATTCTGCAATCAATACACTTAAAAAACTGAGACTTGATATCGCCCGTATCAACAGTGTAACTCAAGTTCAGACCATGCCGCATTTCGATGAAGTGAAGCGGCAGTCCGAAGAGCTTTCGCACTATATCCAGGATTTAGCCGGAGGCTATGAAGAGGTAAAATAACTGCGCGAGGGAGGCAAAATGAATAGATTTGGAAGAGCAGGACGTCTGTTAGCATATACCGCTGAAGCTGTAATCGGAACACCGCAGCAGCGAGGGCTTTCCGGTTTTACTATAGAAAAGGCTGCCTCCTCAGAGCAATTGCTGCCAGTCATAGATCTTCTTCGAAAAGTCGCCTCGAATACCTATCGCTACCAGGAAGTTCGCGCTGCTTCTCCGCTCGAGGAGTTTGTCCGCCGGGGGGTCGAGGATTTTCTGCGGTTTTATTCCCGCCCCGAACAGGCTGAAAAGGTCGATGCTGTACTGGAATTGTTCGAAAGCGGTGTGAATCAGGAGCTGTTGGCTGAAGCAATTTCGAAGGTATGGGTGCCGGAGCTCGAACTTGATGATCGAGAAGTCTTTCCCCGCTGGAAATTGACCAATCCGAGAGCGAATTCCCATCCCGTCAAACCGACCGAAGTAGTACTGCAGTTGAATGCACTTTATACTGTTCCCGAAGAGGCGGCGGAGCAACACCGGGACTTGCCGGAACAGTTTAAGGGGCTGGTTCGGGAGCTGCGGGCCGATCCGGGCCAGAAAGTAGCCGACTATGATCATCCGGTTCCTCTGTACGAAGAGGACAGCCGGCATGAACTGGTTTCCTGTCTGCATGAGCTGGAAGGTGACATTGCCTTTGAAAAACAGCAGGGGGTGCTGCCGGATGAGTACCGGGTGCCGGTTCTGTTGTCGGTTTCCGTCACGCACGCCGGTTTGGATGCTCCTACGGGGCAATGGATCGAGTGGCTTCTGACGGAGAAGCATTACCATCATCTCGAAGTGATTGTATTGACCGAGGAGAGAATAGGGGCGGTGAAACGGGTCCTGGTGGAATCTGTGGGTACGGCCGCCGATGAAGACCCGCTCGAGGTATTCTCGGTTTTCGGCAAGTACGGACGCCACTTTACCGCCCTCAAATACGCACAGCTTATACTGGAAAAGACTCACAATATCCGGGCCGGCTTCAAGCTCGACACCGATGAAGGCATTCGCAGTCGCGATCTGTTTGAGGCTACCGGTTCAACCTGGTTCCAGACCCTGTGTCACCAGTATTGGGGCGGTGAGGCCGAGGACTCGGAAGGAAATGCGGTTGAGCTGGCGGTGAACGAAGGCGAGTACATGAACAGTACGGACATTGACAAGCTCGGCTATAAAAAGGCGCTGCGGGCTCCGGATGTGGCTGTGCCCAACACCTGGACTGGTCCAAACATGTTTTTCCAGAAGTCCTTCGCCCATGGCCGAATGACCGCTTTGTATAACACTGTTAGTTCTCTGGAAGCAGGGGTTTCGCATCCGGTCGTCAAAGGCGGGGGTTACGGCATCACCAATCACGGGCTGCGCCGGGCTCTGCCGTTTACCTTCTCCTGGGTCGGACGGGCAGAGGATCAGCAGTTCTATTTTTCAGGGCTGCCGCACGGCATTCGGGGTATTTTTCATCCGAACTTGAGGATCGCTCACTACAAGTCGTCGGTATCCGGTGCTGAGCAAAGGACTGCCGCCACCCGGTTTGTCGGGGACATGTACCGACTGATTATCTTCAAGAGGCTAGTCGAGATGCTGGATGTTA
>CAZAMY010000204.1:0-5276 GCA_964485995.1 uncultured Sediminispirochaeta sp. | reverse complement strand
CGGGGGTGTCTGCTCCAGCCTCGGGAAAGGTATTGCCGCAACCTCAATCGGCAATCTGCTGGAAAGCCGCGGATTGAACATCCGCATGGTAAAGATCGATCCCTACATTAACGTTGATGCCGGCACCATGAGCCCCTACCAGCACGGCGAAGTGTATGTAACCGACGATGGTGCCGAAACCGACCTCGACTTAGGCAACTACGCCCGTTTTACAAATGCGCCACTGGGGCAGGTCAACTCAATTACTACCGGTCAGGTGTATCAGGAAGTTATCAAACGGGAGCGGGAGGGACGCTACCTGGGACGTACCGTGCAGGTTATTCCCCATATCACCGATGAAATCAAGCGCAGGATTTTTCTGGCCGGTCACGACTCTGAAGTCGACGTGACAATTATCGAGGTCGGCGGCACAGTCGGCGACATAGAATCGTTTCCCTTCCTCGAAGCCGCCCGCCATTTGATTCAGGAACTGGGCAAGGAACAGGTTCTTTTCATCCATCTCACTTTACTGCCCGAGGTAGCCGGCGGAGAACTGAAGACCAAACCAACCCAGCACTCGGTGAAGGAGCTGCGGGCTATCGGTATTCAACCCGACATCCTGGTCTGCAGGGCCCCCTATCCGCTGGAGCAGGACATCATACGCAAGATTTCACTGTTTACCAACGTAGAAAAGCGGGCGGTCATCTCGGCCTACGATGTAAAGAGTACTATCTATGAGATACCGCTTATTTTTCATGAACAGCAGCTCGATGAGATCGTACTGGAAAAGCTGAACCTGCAGAGCAGCAAGGCTGATCTAAAACGCTGGAGTAGAATGGTAGATACCATTAAAAACGCCACACGCGAGGTTACCATCGGCCTGGTTGGAAAATATATTGAATTGAATGACTCCTACAAATCTATCAATGAGGCCCTCTGCCACGGGGGAATCGCCCACAAAGCCCGCATCAAGCTGGAGCGAATCGACTCCGAGCATCTGGCATCTGCGGAGCAATTATCGGCCCAGCTGGATAAGCTCGACGCCATCCTGATTCCCGGCGGCTTCGGCCAGCGCGGGATCGAGGGCATGATCAATGCCGCCCGCTACGCCCGCGAGCACAAAATTCCGACCTTCGGTATCTGCCTCGGGATGCAGATCATGGTCATTGAGTACGCCCGAACAGTGCTCGGGTATGACGATGCTGACAGCACCGAGTTCAGCCAGACGACCCCGCACGCTGTTATCAGCCTGCTGGAAGAACAGGTGGATGTAAAGATGTACGGCGGAACCATGCGCTTAGGGCGCAGTGAAACCGTGTTACAAGAGAACACCAACATTCGCCGTTGCTACGGAAAGAATGTGGTGTACGAACGTCATCGGCACCGGTATGAAGTTTCGAACACCTTCCGGGAAGAGCTGTATCAGGCCGGCCTGGTTATCAGCGGAGTCACTCCCGAGGGTGCGTTGGTCGAATCGGTAGAATGGCCCGACCATCCCTGGGGAGTGGGAGTACAGTTTCACCCGGAATTCACCTCGACCCCCACCAAACCGCACCCACTGTTTGCCGGCTTCATAAAAGCCGGATTGGATTTTCAGAAGAGGAATGAAACATAGTCACCTGCGTGCATTGTTATATAAGATATACCGTTTTACCGCCGTCGCTCTGACATTCGGCGGCGTATTACTCGGAGCCGTGCTCCTCAGCACAGGCTGCTCATTCAATTACAGTGAGGCTGAAATGGCCGAAGACCTTTCGGATGAGGTTCCCAACAGTATTATCCGCAGCTATCGGTTTGTAGATGTGCGTTCAGGACGCAGTTCCTTCGAGGTGTACGCAGCGGAAGCCCGTATGTTCCACAAGATTCACCAAACCCGGCTCACCAAACTGTTTTTCCGGGAAATCTCCCCGGAGGGCACGGTGGTGACCGAAGGAGAGGCGGAGCAGGCAACCATTTTTACTCAGACCGACAACGTCGAGATGCGCGGGCAAATCCGTTTCTCCGGTTCAGCTCAGGAGTCGACCATTATCACCGACTACCTTTTCTGGAACAATGAAGAGCGGCTGCTGAAAGGGAAACCCGATCATCAGGTTACTATTCTCAAATCGGACGGAACCCGTATCGAGGGCAAAGGCTTTATCGCCGATGCCGCCAGATTGGAGATAGAATTTTCGCAAGAGGTGGACGGTATCTACGTTCAGAAGGTTGAGGAGAATGAATAAGCCCAGCACCGCTTTGAAACTCGGCATCCTTCTGCTTCTCGTGTACGCCGCTTCGCCCCTGCTCGGTCTTCTGTACGCTGAAGAGAGTAGCTTTTCCTTTTCGGGTAACAACACCTCGATCTCCCTAGCCGAGGGAAGGCAGAGAACTATTCTCAGTGGGGATGCACGCATCAGCAGCGATGATTTTACCATCAACGCCGATCGAATCGAACTGTACGGTGAGGATTTCCGGTACGCCCGCTGCAATGGGAATGTCACAGTGAAGCAGGAGGAGCAAAAAATCTCCCTCACCAGTGACTCCTTGTTCCTGGACCGGGAGCAGAACAAACTGCGCATACGCTCTTATACTGAAATGGTAGATTTGAGCAATGAAATTGTAGTGAAATGCGGTTACATGGAGCACTACGACGAAGAGAATTATTCGATTTTCCAGATCGGAGTACGGATACTCAAGGCATCTGAAGATGGACGAATGGTGTGCCGTTCGGATTACGCACGCTATGACCGCGAGGCTGACACCCTCGAACTGAGCGGCAGCCCGGTGGTATTCTGGAAGGGCGACCGTTATAGCGCAGTTCGTATCACCATTAACCTCGAAACCGACGAAATAGAAATGGAAGGCAATGTAGAGGGAGAGTTCACATCACGCACAGAAGAGGAGCCGGCCGATGGAGCTGCAGATAACAACCAAAACTGACGGAACTGCAACCCTGCGGGTAGAAGGGCTCAGGAAACGCTACGGGAAGAAGGAAGCAGTAAAGGATGTGTCCTTCAATATGCACACCGGAGAGGTGGTGGGACTACTCGGACCCAACGGTGCCGGCAAAACAACCGTATTTTATATGATTGTCGGTTTCATAAAGGCCACAGCCGGCCGGATATATCTGAACGAAACCGATATCACCCACCGGCCAATGTACCGTCGCGCCCTGGAAGGCATTTCCTATCTTCCGCAGGAGCCGTCGGTGTTCCGCAAGCTGTCAGTAGAAAACAACATCTGGGCTATTCTCGAAACCCGTAAAGATCTCACTTACGAGCAGAAGAAATACCGCCTGGAAGAGCTACTAGACGAGTTCAACATTCAGTCCATCCGCCGTCAGCAGGCCCACCCCCTCTCAGGCGGAGAACGCAGGAGAACAGAAATAGCCCGCAGCCTGGCCATCGATCCAAAATTCTTACTACTCGACGAACCCTTCGCCGGTATCGACCCTATTGCGGTCTCGGAAATTAAGCAGCTGGTAACCGACCTCTCGAAACGGGGAGTCGGAGTGTTGATTACCGACCACAACGTGCAACATACGCTTTCCATCACTCATCGATCATTCATTATTCACTTAGGAGAGATCCTCACCCACGGCACCCGTGAAGAGATACTGGCCAATCCAATTGCCCGAGAAATATACCTGGGCCGCGACTTCGAAATGCCCTGATTGACAAACAGCTCTAACAGGTACATTATTTTCATATAGTGCAGTATCAAAAACCGGTTTTAGTACAAACGCAGAAACTCAAAATGAGTCCGCAGCTGTATCAATCCATTCAGCTGATGGCGATGCCACTGCAGGACCTCAAGCTCAAAATTCAAGAGGAGCTGGAGAAAAACCCTGCCCTCGAAATGGTCAGCGAAAAAAGCGATGTGTCCCTGGACGAAATTCGCTCGAATACCCGCGAGGACCACGATTTCTTTGAAAACAGCTCCGACCCGGGCTATACAAGCGGCTACGACCAGGATGCCTCCGATTCAAAACAGAAATTTATGGAGGGAGCCCTCTCCCGGCCTGAATCGCTACACGAACACTTGATGTGGCAGCTGCGCGTACAACCGATACCACAGGAGTGGTTCGATGTAGGCGAACTGCTTATCTGGAATCTGGACGATAACGGCTTTCATATTGAAAATCCAAAAAAACTGGTGAGCGAAGAGCAATACCCTGTCCTCGAAGAAGTCATCCCCTTGATTCAACAGTTTGATCCGGTGGGAGTATGCACACGCGACTACCGCCACTCACTGCTGGTGCAGGCGGAGCTATCGCCGGAAGCTCCAGCGCATACCGAAGAGCTGATCGAACAGTACATGGAACTGCTCGAACGCAACAGCCCACGGGAAATTGCTAAAAAAACCGGCATCAGCGAAACCGAAATCGAATCGATCACTGAGTTTATCAAGACACTCACCCCCTATCCGGGCCGGCTCTATTCGAACAGTTCCACTACCTACGTGATTCCGGATGTGGTAGTTCGCCACGAAGAGGGCGAGTTCAAGCTCTATCTGAATGATGAAGAGATCCCGGAACTCGGTATAAACCCGTTTTACGAGCAGCTCGAGGATGCGGGAAAGAAGCAGGAAAAACAGACGAAAAAGTTTGTAAAACAGAGCGTGCGGGATGCCCGCTGGTTCATCTACAGTGTTCATCAGCGCAATCAGACACTGGTCAAAATCGCCCGTACCATCCTGGAATTCCAGCGCAAGTTCTTTCTCTACGGACCAAAGCAACTGGCACCGCTCACCCTAAAGGATGTGGCTGCGGAAGTACAGGTTCACGAAACAACTGTCTCCCGAATTGTGAACTCAAAGTATATACAAACCGAATGGGGCATCTTTCCTCTCAAGTACTTCTTCTCAAACCAGGTTGCCAGCACCGGCAGCGGGCGCTATTCGAAGGAAGCGGTCAAAGAGATTATCAAAGAGATTTTGGAAGAACACGCGAGCGAGAAAAAGCGGCTTTCAGACCAGAAGATTTCCGATATACTCAAGAAACGCGGTATCTCCGTTGCCCGGCGGACCGTCACTAAATACCGCAAAGAGCTGGCAATCGACTCATCCTACTATCGCTGACACAGGTCGCCTACTCACCCCGCCATCAGCACCAGCTTACAAGTTTCCCACAAACCTTTCACAAAAATTTGACAGTTCATACAGGGCGCAATATGTTTTTAGTATAGATATATCGTAATATTGAGGAGGAACTTGAATGAACTTTGAAATTAAGGGCGTCCACTACGATTTGAGTGATGCAACCAAGGAGTTCATTGACAAAAAACTGGAAAAGATAAGTTTTGCCAATGAATATATTA